>JBCBSA010000032.1:0-14273 GCA_039819425.1 Planctomycetota bacterium | reverse complement strand
GCCGTCGAGCGCGACCGCTCGGGTGTAGGTCGCCCGGGCCTGGACGTACTGCCGCCGGGCGTGCTCGACCGAGCCGACGCCCAGCACCGCGTCGACCGATCGCGGGTTGACTTCGAGAGCCCGGTTGAACTCGACCGGCGAGGCGATCGTGCAGTACCGCCGGGCGCTGGAGCTCAACCCCGACGACCCCAACAGTCACCGCGACCTGGCGACCGCCTACCTCCAGGTCGGCCGACCGGATTTGGCGGTGCCCCACGCCGAGGCCGCCGTCCGGCTGGACCCGGGGTCGCAGCCGGCGTGGTGCAACCTCGCGGCGACGTACTCGTTGCTGGGCCGGTACGACGAGGCCCTGCGCAGCTACCGCACCGCGACCGAGATCGGCGAACTCGACGCGCCGGTGCTGCTGGGGCTCGGCGACACGCACCTGCGATTAAACAACTTCCAGCGGGCGGTGAACACGTTGGCCGAGCTGGTCCGACGGTTCCCGGGGGCGGTGGCGCACGAGCGGTTGGGCTACGCCCTGTTCCGGGTCTACGACTTCGACCGCGCGTTGTCGCAGTACCAGCAGGCCCTGGCCTACAACCCCGACAAGACCCAGGCCCTCAACGGCGTGGGGGCCTGCCTCCTCACCGCCTACCTCCAGCAGGACAACTCCCGCCGCCGGGCCAAGCTGTACGACGCCCTCGACGCCTGGCGACGCAGCCTCCGCATCGACCCCGACCAGCCGCAGATCGTCGACCTGTTAGCACGGTACGACCTGTCGAACTGACGGCCCCGCTCGGCCGAGGAGGGGCGGGCTATCAGAGACGGACCTAACTCCTAGGTTGTAATCCGGGGGTCGCTGCGCCTATGCTTTGACATGACGCGACTGGACGCGAAAACCTTTCTCGAAGCGGTGGCCCCCGCTCTCGAAGCCGGTGACGCCGAGGCGTTGAGTCGGACCGTCCGGGAACGCTGGGCTCCGTCGCAGCTGTGCGGGCTGTTGTCTCACGCCGACGCCGACGTCCGCCGGACGGCCGTGGTGGTGTTGGGCATCATCGGGGCGGGCTGCGAGGTCGGCTGCCTGACCCGTTGCCTGCGGGACGACGACGAGCAGGTCCACCGCTTCGCCGAGGACGCGTTGTGGTCGATCTGGTTCCGCGGGGGCAAGCCCGACGCCGCCGCGCGGTTCCGAGCGGGCGTCCTCGCGATGACCGACGACAACTTCCGGGGGGCGGTAAAGCACTTCGACGCGGCGTTGGCCCTCGACCCCGAGTTCGCCGAGGCGTTCAACCAGTTGGCCATCGCCCACTACCTCCAGGGTGAGTGGGAGGCGTCGCTGATCGCCTGTCGCCAAGCGCTGGCGTTGATGCCGACGCACTTCGGCGCGATGGCCGGGCTCGGCCACTGCTACGCCCACCTCGGCCGGCTCCGCGCCGCGATCGATTGCTACCGCCGGGCGCTCACCATCAACCCCCGCATGGAACCCATCGCCCACGCCAAGGAGCGTCTCGAGGCCCGGCTCGGTGAAGAGGGCGAACCTCCGCTCGCCGACGACGACCCCACCGAAACACTGCTCCTGCGTTTCGAGTCTGAGCCGCTCTACCGCGACTGAGCCGACCGAGGTTTAGAATGACCTCGATGCCGACCACCCCCTCAACCGCCGCCCCGTACGACCGACTGCTCACCCATCAACGCGAGACCGCGTTGTTGTCGTCGACCGCGTCGCTCCTGAGCTGGGACCAGGAGACGATGATGCCGCCCGCCGGGCTGGCCCACCGCGCCGACCAGCTGGCCCAACTCGCCGCGATGACCCACGCCCGGGCGACCGACCCCCGGGTCGGCGATTGGCTCGACGCCTGCGCCCACGACGCGTCGCTCACCGCCGACCCGGCCGCCGCCGCCGCGGTGAACCTGCGGGTCTGGCGGCACGACTACGACCGGGCGACCCGGCTGCCCGCCGACCTCGTCGTCGAGCTGACGCAGACCGCCAGCCGGGCCAAGGCCGAGTGGGCCGAGGCCCGCAAGGCCGACGACTTTGCACGGTTCGCCCCGTGGTTGGAGAAGATCATCGCGCTGTCGCGTCGGCAAGCTGAATGCTACGGCTGGGATGGAAAGGGCGGGGAAGCCTGGGACGCGCTCGCCGACGGTTACGAGCCGGGCATGACCGCGGCCGGTGTCGCGGCGGTGTTCACGCCCCTGCGCGAACGGCTCGTCGCCCTGATCGACCGCCTCATGGGCTCACCCACCGCCCCCGACGACCGCTTCGCCAAGCTCGTGCTGCCCATCGGCCGTCAAGAAGCCTTCGTGCGCGAGATCAGCCGGGCCGTGGGCTTCGACTACGACCGCGGTCGGCTCGACGTCTCGACCCACCCTTTCTGTTCCGGCACCCACCACAGCGACATCCGCCTCACCACCCGCTTCCACGACGACAACCTCCCCGACGCCCTGGGCTCCACCCTCCACGAGACCGGCCACGGCCTCTACGAACAGGGCCTGCCCCCCGAACACCTCGGCACCCCCCGCGGCGATTCCGCCGGCCTGTCCATCCACGAAAGCCAGTCCCGCTTGTGGGAGAACCAGGTCGGCCGTTCGCAGCCGTTCTGGCGGTGGGCCTTCCCCAAGCTCACCCAGCACTTCGGCGACGCCGTGGCCGGCTTCACCGCCGCCGACGCCTACGCCGCCGCCAACCGCGTCCAGCCCAGCCTCATCCGCGTCGAGGCCGACGAAGCCACCTATAACCTCCACATCATGGTCCGCTTCGAGCTCGAGCGCGCCCTGATCAACGGCGACCTCGCCGCCGCCGATCTCCCCGCCGCGTGGAACGAAAAGTACCGCGACTACCTTGGCGTCGATGTCCCCGACAACCGCCAAGGCTGCCTCCAGGACATCCACTGGTCCATGGGCGCGATCGGCTACTTCCCCACCTACACCCTCGGCAACCTCCACAGCGCTCAGCTCTTCGAGGCCGCCCGCGACGCCCTCGGCGGCCCCGACGCCGTCGACCAACTTTTCGCCGCCGGCGACTTCGCCCCGCTCCTCGGCTGGCTCCGCACCCACGTCCACGCCTCCGGCGAGACCTACCCCGCCGACCAACTCTGCGAACACGTCACGGGAAAACCTCTCTCCGCCGACCCCCTCATGCGCCACCTCGAAGGCAAATTCCTCACGCTCTACGGCCTCTGAGCTGCCCCCCAAACTCGCATCAGCCACGCGTGGTTTCCCCGCCCCTGACAACGGCGGCTTCGCATAATCGAAACCATGCAACTTTCCTTCAGTTGTACCAACGCGGGCTGGCTGCTCGGCCTGTTTATCATCGTCTTCGCCGCTGTCGGTCTGACCGCGCCGTTCTGGATCGGGGCCTGGATAGCGATCGAGATGGGGCTGCTGTGACTCAGCCGCTCACCGAGTGCGTCCGATGGATATAATCTGACTAGTTCTTTGACATTTGGGGCCGACCGGTATCGACCGGACAGGGAAGGTCGGCGGTTGCACGTCGAGGTGTGCGTCACCTCGTAAATCCACGCACAAAACCATAAATGCCAACGATGACACCATCGCTGGTCGCATCGGCTTCGGCCAGATGCGACTCGCTGCCTAATGCAAATTAGGTAACGAACCCCCATGGGCGCTGGGCCCGTGGCAAACATGGGGATGACAACGGGCTCGTCCAACCGGGGCGTCTCCGCCCGGACGGACTAAACTTTACTGAGACTGGACAAACGGCAGGCCGCCGCGGGTCGGCCGGGCGTCGAGATCAAAGCCGCGACTAAACGTGTAGACGCCGCCGTCTGACTGTTCCGACACGGGGGTTCGAATCCCCCCGGCTCCACTTGCCTCTTCCGGAGCGGACAAGAAACGCGAGCGATTCCTGCGGGAAGGCTCGCGTTTTTTTTGCGTATCGGTGACTCGGACGGCTCGGGTTTTACCCGCGGTAGCCGGCGTTGCGGTAGTGGTCGCGCTCGGCGTCGGGGCCGAAGCCGAGCTCGGCGCGGCGGGCGCGGAACGCATCGACCGCGGCGGCGTAGCCGGGTTCGTCCAGGACGTTGCGGGTTTCCTCCGGGTCGGCCGCGAGGTCGAAGAGCACCTCGCCGGCGTCGGGGCGGTCGTAGGTGGAGTATTTCAGGGCGTCGCGCTTGATCATCAGGTCGGTCCCCCAGATCTGGCTGACCGCCTCGTTGTCCCAGCCGTGGCCCGGCGTGGCTTGGCCTTTCAGGATCGGGAGGAGGGACCGGCTGTCGAGGCCGGCTCCGTGGGGCGTCTCGTCGGCGGCGGGCAACGGCGCGTCGGCGATCTCGCACAGCGTCGCGAACAGGTCGGTGAGGCAGACGTTGGCGTCGACGGATCGGCCCTCGGCGGTGAACCCCCAAAACTCGCGGAGGCGGGCGGGGGGGCGGACGAACAAGGGGACGCGGACGCTGGCTTCGAAGAAGCGGGTCTTTTCCCAGATGCCGTGTTGCCCGAGCATGTCGCCGTGGTCGCTGGTGTAGACGATCCACCAGTCGTCGAGGTCCTGGCCGACGTGTTCGAGCTGTTCGATCACCCGGGCGAAGTGCTGGTCGACCTGCTCGACCATGCCGTAGTAGGCGGCGGTGGCCCGGCGGGCGTCGCGGGGGCTGGGGTCGAAGTTCGGGCCCATCTGCGTCTGGCCCAGGACGGGGTGGTCGGCGCGTGGCGGGCCGTTGAACACCGGCACGCGGTTGAGGTAGTGGGTGAATTTGTCCGCGTCGGTGAGGAACGGGTAGTGGGGCTGGATGAGCGAGACCTTGAGCAGCGTCGGCCGATCGTCGCGGGGCCGGTCGTACACGCCGTCGGCCCAGTGCTCTTGGATGAAGTCGCACGCCGCGTGGACGGCGAGCTGGTCGAAGGCCTGGTACGGGCCGCGGCCGATGCCGGCGCGTTCGACCTCCTGCCGGTTGGTGCGTTTGCCGGTGCCGGGCTCGGGCGGTCGTGGCGGGGGGGCGTCGGCGTGGCGGTCGATGAAGCGTTCGTGGAGCACGGCGTCGGGGGCCAGGCGTTGGGTCCAGCCCTGCATCTGGTCGGGGCCGGCGTGGTGGAGCTTGCCGGCGCAGACGGTGTGGTAGCCGAACTCGGCCAGGCGGCGGGCGAAGGTCATGGAGAGCGGCGGCAGGTCGTCGCCGAAGGCCTCGGCCCGGCAGGTGCGCGGCAGCTGCCCGGCCATCATGCACTGGCGCCCCGGGACGCAGATCGGTGAGGGGGTGTACGCGTTGGTGAAAACCGCGGCGCCCCGGGCCAGGCGGTCGAGCGTCGGCGTGCGCACCACGCCGTTGCCGGCGAAGCCCGCGACGTCGAAGCGGTGCTCGTCGGACATCAGGAACAGGATGTTGGGCGGCGTGTCGCGGGGCATGGGTGACGGAAGACCGGTCGGGGTTAAGCCTCTTTGTAACAGCGATCCGGCCCCTCGGGTTGACCCGACCAGAGGCGTTGCTGGGTCCAGGGTCCGCCGGGCTCGGTCCAGAACGGTTCCCCGGCGGGCAGGCCCAGGTGCGTCAGCCCCATCATGCAGAAATACAACGCCCCCGTGTAGGTGTACGAATCGATGACGCCCGGCTGGTGGCCGACCGCGCCGGGCTGGAGCCAGCCGTGTTCGTCGAACGTGCCCGGGGCGTTCATCACCCGGCGGATCACCGCGGTCAGCGCGCTGCGCACGACTCCGGGCCGCAGCGATTCGGGCAGCCAGCCGCGCCACGCGAGATAACTCAGGTGATAGAACACCGCGATGCGGTAGACCGAGGACCGCCCGAGGATCGGGAAGGTGCCTTCGGGGCTGACCATCCGCTCCAAGACCTCGGCGTAGCGTTGGGCTCGGGCGAGGGCCCGGTCGAAGTGTTCGCCGCAGGGGTGGCCTTGATCGCGGCAGGTCCGCAGCACTTCCAGCAGGAAGGGGTGGATCACGTAGCTGTTGTAGAAGTCCCAGTGGTATTCGGGGCCGTCGCCGTAGGTGCCGTCGCCGACGTAGAACTCGAGGTGGCGTTTCACGGCGTACTCGATCGGCTGGGGGTCGCAGTCGCCGGTCAGCTCCCAGAGGGCGCACTCGGTGATCGCCGGGAACAGCAGCCAGTTGGACTCGTTGCAGGGGAACCGCCGGTAGGTTTGTAGGTACTCGACGCAGCGGTCCCGGCTCTCCGGCGAGAGCGGGTCCCAGAGCCGGCCGCGCGCCACGGCCAGGGGGTAAGCGAGGTAGCAGCCGTGGACGATCCGCTCCGGCGTGGGTTGGCCGAACGCGAAATCCGGGCCGTCGGGGTCGAGCGCGTGCGCAAGCCCGGCCTGCGTCTGCTCGAGCAGTTCACGGCGGAGCGTCGTCTCGGGGTCGTCGCCGTCGAGCGGCAGATTCAGCCACGGGGCGAGGCCGGACACCGTCCGCCCGAACGCCTGCAGCGGCGAGGTGTGCAGGTCGCTCTTTTGGGCCTCCCAGGCCCGTTGAGGCAGCTCCACGTGCAGCCGCCCCCGGCCCGCGGCGCGCAGCACCGGGCCGGCGATCCGCTTGAGCACCGCCAAAGTCTCTTCACGATCCCGTGGTCCTGTGTTTGTGCTCATGGTTCAGATAGCCGTGGTGCGGTCCCGCGTCGGCGTGTGCCCCAAACGCCGCGGTCGGGAGCGGTGCCCCGTGTCAGCCATGCTTGATTCATCCCCGACGTCGCGGACGATCGGCCGAGCCGAGTCGAGATGACGCCGGGTGGGAGGGCGTCATGTTGCCCCCCGGGACGCCTCGGGTTGAGGCGGTAAACGCCGAGGCCGACGGCCGGGCACGCGGTGCGTGGGGGGTGACGCTGCGGTGGGGTGGCGTGTGTTCCGTTGCGCCGGCCCCGTCTGCTCACGCCAGCGGAGTTCCAGACGCCGCAACACCTCGGGCTTGTCCGCGGCCCGGTCGCGGGCTTGGCCGACGTCTTCGCCGAGGTGGTAGAGCTGCGGCTGGTCGGCGTTGCCGAGCTCGATGCCCGTGTTCTCGTCGCGGGCCGGGCCCGGGTGCGGGGGGATGTAGACCCAGGGCCCGCTCCGCAGCGCCGTCTTGCCGTCGAAGCCTTCGGTGACCAGTTCGTCCCGCCCGGCCTCGGATTCGCCCAGCACCACGTCCAGCAGGTCCCGGCTGTCGCCCGCCTGGCCGTCGGGGACCGGCCGACCCACCAGCCGCGCCAGCGACGCGAACAGGTCGACCTGGCAGATCACCGCGTCCGATTCGCCCGGCTCGATCACGCCCGGCCAGTTGGCGATGAACGGCACGTGCGTGCCGCCGTCGTACAGGCTGTACTTCCCGCCGCGCAGCGGCCCCGCCGGGCGGTGGGTCCCGCAGCGCTCGACCGCCCCGTCCGCGTAGCCGTCGTTCAGGACCGGCCCGTTGTCGCTGGAGAAGATCAGCAGCGTATTTTCGGCCAGCCCCAACGCCTCGAGCTTCGCCACGACCTGGCCCACGCACCAGTCCAGCTCGACGATTACGTCGCCCCGCGGCCCCAAGTCGGTCGCCCCGATGAACCGCGGGTTCGGCACCCGCGGTACGTGCGGCTGATGGAACGCCTGGTACAAGAAGAAAGGCCGGTCCGCGTGGGACTCGATGAAACCGAGCGCCCGCTCCAGGAAGATGTCCGACATCGTCGCGTCGTCCCACAACGCCGACTCGCCGCCGCTCATCGTGCCGATCCGGCTGATCCCGTTGACGACGGTCATGTCGTGGCCGTGCGAGAACGGCATCGACAGCGACTCGGGCGCGTCCCGGCCGATCGGCCGCTGGGTCAGCGGCCGGTCCGGGTCGTACGAGACCTCGATCGGGTCCGCCGGGTCGAGGTTCGCCACGCGGTCGTCGTCGAGGTAGACGCAGGGCACGCGGTCGTTGGTCGCGGCCAGGACAAAGGCTTCGTCGAAGCCCACGTCCAGCGGCCCCCCCGCGATCGGCCGGTTCCAGTCCAGGTCGCCCCGCCCCAGCCCCAGGTGCCACTTGCCCACGATCCCGGTCGCATAGCCCGCCTCTCGCAACAGCCCGGGCAGCGTGTGCACGCCCGGCGGGATGACCAACGCCTCGTCCCCCGCCAGGATCCCCGAACGCTCGAAACGCCACGGGTAGCGCCCGGTCAGCAGGCTCAGGCGGGAAGGCGTACACGTCGCCGCCGTGGCGTACCCCTGATGAAACACCCGCCCGCCTGCCCCCAGCCGATCGAGGTGGGGCGTGGGGATGCGGCAGGCCGAGCCCCCGTACAGACCGACATCGCCGAGCCCCAGGTCGTCGGCGTACATCACGATCACGTTAGGACGAGAACGCTTGCGCATTGGTTAACCAAACTAGCCAGACTTCCAAAAATTGTCCACGAATCTAGAAGCCCGCTCCCCGCTTCCACCCCTGAATCGACTCAGCCAAGTCACGCCCTTCACGCACTGACCCACACCCAACGACGGCTCCGGCACGCCCCAAAGCGGTCGTAACGTGTTGTGTGTGCAGTCTCTTGTGGCCGATTTACGGCAAAAAAACTGAAACCGGCCCCCAAAACCAAAAAACCGTGCCCGATACACCAATCAAAACTTACTGCATCTTTATTTATTCACTTATAACACGCCGGCCAACGCCAAAATTTCTTCAACCAAATCGGGTTTTTGGTTGACCATGACTTCGATATGGGTTAATCTCAACCCAAGCAATCGCGAAACGATTGTGTCACTTGTCTCGGTCTACGTGTCCTGTCTCACGCACTGCAATTCATTTTTTTATTTCTGAGGAGGTTTCGATTGATGGAGATCAAATCATTGACGTCAAAGACCCTGTTGGCAGCCGGTGTTGCCGGCTTGGTCTTCTCGGCCACGGCGGATGCCGGCATCGTGACTAGTTCCCTGACTCAAGCCCAGACGCCGGCTCTCAACGCCGATTTGCCGATTACGCCGCTGGATTTCAGCGACTCCCCCGTCGCCTTCGGCATCTGGACCGGCAACCTCGCCGACCCCGCCGGGTTTGCGGATCAGAACATCGTGCCCGTCGGCGTGAACGACACGACAGAGACCGTTGCCCCGAGCACTTTCATCGGGGACCCGGTGACGCTGACGAACGCCGGCGGCGGCTCGAACCTCAACCCCATCGCGCCCAGCAACGGTACCGAGAACGTGCCCAACTTCTCGATCACCACGGTTGCGGGAGACCCGCCGATCCTCGCCAACGGCGGCTTTTCCAATTTCTTCAACAGCAACGTCGTGGAGATCGTTCTCGAAGACATCGCCAGCACCACCGACGTCCGCCGATTGACGCTCGCCGTGGGGGTCTTTGGTGCCAATTTTGAGCTCGGCCCGACCAATTCGACCGGGACCGCCGGCTTGACGCTTTCTGCGGCACTGGAGAACGGGACCTCTTCCCCCGGACTCACGGAAGTCGGCCCCGGCGCGTCCCAAGTCACCCCGCTGCTCTACACCGTGGATTTCTTTGCGGACAACGTCGACGACACCGACTTGACGATCACGCTCTCGAACTTCGCCAACTCCGGGGTGCGTGGCGTTTCGATCAGCGCTTACGAAGTCGAATTCGTTGAACTCGTCCCCGAGCCCGGCTCGCTCGGGCTGCTGGGACTCGGCGGATTGGTCATGCTCTACCGCCGTCGGGCCGCTTGACGCTCACCTATGATCCGCGGGTCCGTCCCACCCGGCGGGCCCGCGATTTGCCAGACCGACGTCCTCGAAGTTCACCCGTCTTTTCATCGCCGCCCGGCCGATCCGTTCGGTACGGAAATATTGGAACCAATTTATGTCTTTGATTTCGCCCCAGAGCAACGCGATCGACGGGTTGGTCGGGTGCAAGCCCGATACGATCGAATCACGGCTCCGCGAGACGATCGTCAAGGGGCGGCTGGCGCCCGGGTTCAAGCTGCCCTCCGAGCGGGAGTTGGCCGAACGGGCGCGGGTCGGGCGGCACGCCGTGCGTCAGGCGCTGCTGTCGCTGGCCAAGGAAGGGCTGATCGAATTCGACGGCAAGCGGACCCGGCGGGTCGCCTCGCTCGGGTCGGCGATCTCGCCCTCGTCCTCGTCGTCCATGGCCGCGGGGCTGCTCGATCAAACCGTCGTGGTGGTCAGCGCCGCCGACTGGCGGAAACGCCCGCATCTCAACTCCGGCTGGGACGGCTACACGCAGTTCGAGGTCCTCCAGCTCCTCGAGCAGTCCGATTTCCACGTCTTTTCGCTCCAGGCCGGAGCGGTCGACGCGGCCGCGATCCAGCGGCTGTCTGACGCCCGCCCCGCCGGGGTGCTGGCGCTCGACGGCTTCGACCAGTTCCCCAAGGTCCAGTCGCTGCTGGATCGGCTGCGCGCCTCGGGCGTGCCGGTCGTCGTCCACAGCCATGGCGCACGCTGGGCCGATGTCGACCGGGCGTACGGCGATCAGGAGGCCGGCGGTTACCGGTTGGCCCGAAACCTGGTCCAGCAACAGCGACGCAAGCGCGTGCTGCGGCTGTGGCAGGTCCACGCCCGCATGCCCTGGCTCGATCAACGCGACCGGGGCATCGAGCGCGCCCTGCGCGAGGCCGGCCTCCCGGTGCTCGACCCCGTCGAGATCCGCACCGGCGGCGGGGACACGCTCCTCGGCTCGGGCACGGAAGAGAACATCCGCATGCTGATGGGCTACTTCTACGACCACGTCCGCGGCCCCGACGCGATCGACGCCGTCATGCTGGCGAGCGACGTCTACGCCGCCGACGCCGCTGAAGCCTTGCGTCGGCTGGGCGTCGACCCGGAAAACGACGTCAAGATCGCCGGGTACGACAACATCGAAACCGACGTCAACGGCCACGCCGTCGCCCCCGAGATCGTCGCGACGATCGACAAGAACAACGCCATGCTCGGGTGGACCCTCGTGGACCTGCTCAACAAGCGGATCGCCGGCGAGCTGCCCGACACCCCCCAGGAGCGCCTGATCGAACCCCGGCTCGTCGTCGGCAAACCGCGGCCCGCCGTTTCGCCCGAGTCTTAGATTTTCCGGTCTTCTTCGCCATCTCGTATTACTTCCGTGTCCGACCCCATCTTCTCAAGGAACGAGTAGTCGTCATGTCCAGATTACCCTCGCGCCGTTATGCCTTTACCCTCATCGAACTACTTGTGGTTATCTCGATCATCGCGCTGTTGGTCGGTCTGCTTCTGCCAGCGTTGGCTTCGGCCCGGGCCGCAGGCCGAAACTCTTTGTGTCTGTCTAACCTGAGAAATATTGGACAGGCCATGAATACTTACGCCAACGATTACGACGATTACATCGTGCCTTACAAAGCCAGTTGGTCGGGCACGCAGGCTACCCGTAAGGATTGGTTTGCCAATCTCTTAAATGATGGGGGTTATCTGCCCGTGCAAGACGATCAATGGTCGGATCGAGCCGGAGCCATCCCCGCGTTTTCGGATGCCTCTACTTTCGGCGAGACGATCGGTAGCGCGGTCGAGGGCGTCTGGGGCTGCCCTGAAGTGGGCAATAAAAGATTTGCCGGTACTAACAACGGCGGAGAAATTTGGGAGATGGGGGGGTACGGCGCTAACCTCCACTTCCCGCGTGGGCCGATGATCAACGCGTTCGGCATCGGTGACCGGCTGCGTCGATTCGAGAGCTACGACCGCATTTCCTCCGTGGCGGTCTTTCTGGATACGTGGACCCAGCGTCAATTCACGGGGGCCGGAGCGATCGGCAACCCCACAGACTGGTTGACGAGCCGGACCATTTCTTTGCCGGGTTTTCGGACCGGAGTTAGCGCACCGTTTACGTTCACTCCCAACACCAACTGGCAGATGGGGTTTGCCCAAGCCGCGCCCCGCCATCCTAATGGAACTGCGAACGCCGTTTATCTGGATGGACACTGCAGTGGTGAGCCCTTCGATGTGTACTTAAATAACGAAGATGACCTATTCAACATCCTGGAAAACAAGTTCAATTAATTTTGAATCAGCATACCTGCCGCGCTGCGGCAGAGTGTGTTTTGGGTTTCCATCTTGCTGATCGTGTTTATGCATACCGTCATCGGATTTGCTGTACCTCGGGGTTGGGTTGATCCATGAAAAATCATTACCTCCTGTTGTTGCTTGGTGCCTTGTCGTTTTTTTTTCTGATTCCTTTGTCATCGGGTCAGTTGACCGCTGATTTGCGTACCCAGACGGGGGCGATGGATGTCGTCGTCCGAGCTTGGCCCGCCGACCGGGTCGATACGCCGGTCGTGGTCGAGGTGGAGTTGACGAATTCGGACGCCGAGCCCTTCCGGGGCGAAGTGCGGTTCGGCGCGACCGACTGGCTTGAGCGGCCGATCGCGTGGTCGGCGACCCGGAAGGTGTCGGTCGACGGCGGGGGGGCGGAGACGCTGAAAGTCGCGTACGACGGGCCGACGGGGTACGTAAATCTTCATGTTCACCACGGCGAGGAGCGGCTGGGGTCGGTCGACTTCGCGGTCGTGCCGCCGCCGCACCCGGGGGCGCGGCCCGAGTCGTTCTTCGCGTCCAACACCTCGCGGATTCACTCCGAGGACGAACGGCTCGACATGTTCCGATCGATCGGGCTGCGGGTGATGCGGACCCACTTCCATCCGCGGGTGGTGACGGACGACCCGGACTGGGGCCTCAAGCCGCTGCCGACCGAGCCGTTGGAGCTCGAGTGGGGCCCGCTGGACGAGGGGATCGCGCGGACCGACGCGCGCGGCCTGACGCTGATGCCGGTGACGGCGTACGCGCTCCAGGGCACGACGGTCGAACGCGGCAGCAGCGGCCACACGGCCAAGAGCGAGTGGGCCCACAAGACCGGGCAACACGGCCCGCCGCGCGACTTCGACGAGTTCATCGACGTCTGGCGTCAGGTGATCGAGCGTTACCCCCAGCTCAACACGATCGAGATCTACAACGAGCCGTGGATCTGGGGCTGGGCGTGGGCGGCGAGCCCGGCGGCGTACCGCGAGTTCCAGGTCAAGATGGCCGAGATGATCCGTGAGACCCGTTCGGACATGCGGATCATCACGGGCAACAGCTCGATGTTCGTGGTCGACCACATCCAGCCGTTCCCCGAGAGCTACGAGGGCTTACTCGACGGGACGACGCACCACCCCTACGTGCTGATCGACACGTCGCCGACGTTCCGCGACCTGCCGCAGCTGCGGGCGATCGATTCGGGCTTCCTGGTGAATCGGCAGATGGGCCTGCCGTTCTATTACCTGACCGAGGGCGGCACGCGGTACCGCATCGGGCCGAACAACGACATCTTCAACAACCGGGAGAACGCGCGGAAGGTCGTGCAATTCCAGGTGCTGACGGCGATGGCCGGGGGCTACCAGACGAACGTGCAGCACCAGGTCGGCTACGGGCCGGACTTCATGCGGGGCAACGTGAGCTACGCCGTGTTGTCGCACCTGCTGGAAGATCGGCCGATGGTCGCCGACGTCTGGCCGGAGCTGGAGATGGTCCACGGGGCGATCTTCGCGTCGCCGCGTTTCGTGGACGACGCGGTGCGGGCGCTGCCGCGGGCCGACGAGATCGGCGCGCGTTGGCAGGTGCCGGTGCCCGAGAGCCGGGCGGACGACCGGACCAAGGTCGCGGTGATCTGGAGCTTCACGGGGGTCGAGGACCGCGCGGACGAGGGGGGCACGCTGACGTTCGACGACGGCGAAGGCCTCCGGGCGTTCGACCTGATGGGCCGCGAGATCGCGCGGCGGGCGGACGGGTCGCTGGCCGTGCCCCTGGGTGACGACCCGGTGTACGTGCTGACCGAAGCGCTCGACGTGGTGGCGTTCCGGGAGCGGGTGCGGGCGGCGCGGGCGGCGGGCATCACGCCGGTCGATGCGTACGCGGTGTCCCTCCAGCGGCCGGCCGACGAAGCCCAGCCGCTGCGGGTCCGGGTGCAAAGCCAGCTCAACCGCGGCCTGACGGCGCGGGTGTCGGCGGACGTTGCGCTGCCGAACGGGGAGAAGCTCGGGCTGAGCGCCGAGGAAGTCGAGTTGGTTCCGGGGCAGCTCGCCGACGTCGTGCTCGAGTGGCCGGGGGGCGTCGGGTCGGCCGAGGGCGTCTACGCCGTGACGCTGCGGGTCGAGTCGACCGACGAGCTGGGCCATGCGTTTGAACCGACGGTGATCCCGCAGCTGTTGCAGTCGGCCCGCTTCGCCAAGCGGACCGTGGAGGTCGACGGCCGACTCGACGACTGGGCCGGGCTCACGCCGTTGGTGCTCGACACGCAGGTGCTGGGGACGGGGCAAGACTTCAGCCAGTACGTGTTCAACCCGATGCTGGACGTGCCCGCGGCCGAGGACGAGCCGGACCGGATCGTGGCGCGGGTCCACACGGCCTACGACGACGGCTTCGTG
>JBCBSA010000031.1:0-14492 GCA_039819425.1 Planctomycetota bacterium | reverse complement strand
CCAACCCTGCCCCATGATCACCCCCGCCCAACCCTCACTCCCCGACGCCCTCGGCAAACTCGACCCCTCGGCCCCGTCGCCCCTGGCCCCAGTCGTCCCCGCCGACGCCCCGTTCGCCGACGACCAACGCCAGTGGCTCAACGGCCTGCTCACCGGCCTCACCGTCCTCGCCCGCGCCGCTCACGACCGAGGCCAAGGCAACACCGGCCCCGACGCCCCGGCCGTGCCGCTGACCATCCTCTACGGCTCGCAGTCCGGCAACGCCGAGGCCCTCTCCAAAGACCTCCGTAAACACGCCACCGCCGCCGGCTTCAAGCCCGACGTCAAGGAACTCAACGACCTCGACCTCGCCGACCTTCCGGGGGTCGGCCGGGCCGTGATCGTCTGCTCGACCTTCGGCGAGGGCGATCCGCCCGACAACGCCCAGAAGTTCTTCGACAAACTCCTGGCCGACGACGCCCCCGCCCTCGGCGGCCTGGCCTACAGCGTCTGCGGCCTCGGCGACTCCAGCTACACCCACTTCAACAAGTCCGGCCGCGACCTCGACGCCCGCCTTGCCGAGCTCGGCGCCACCCGCGTCGCCGACTTCGTCGCCTGCGACGTCGCCTACGAAGACGACTACGCCGAGTGGAAGACCGCCGTCTTCGCCAGCGACGAGTTCAAAGTCGCCCCCGGAAGCAGCGCCGCCGTCCCCGCCGACAACGACGCCGAGCCCGCAGAAAAGTACACCAAGAACGACCCGTTCTTCGGCACCATCCTCGGCGTCCACAACCTCAACCGCCCCGGCTCCGCCAAAGAAGTCAACCACGTCGAGATCTCCCTCGCCGGCTCGGGCCTCGAGTACACCGTCGGCGACGCCCTGGGCCTCTGGCCCAGCAACTGCACCGGGCTGGTGCAAGAAACCCTCGACGCCGGCGGCTACACCGGCCGCGAAACCGTCCAGCTCAAGACCGGCCCCACCCCCCTCCGCGCCGCCCTCCTCGACCGACTCGACCTCTGCACCGTCACCGCCAAAACCTGCGAAGCGTTATGCCCAGGCATTGAACCCGCACCCGGCATCGCCGTCCCCGAACTCCTCGAAACCCTCGACCCCGCCCCCGAACCTCAGGCCCTCGTCGACGCCCTCCGCCCCCTCCAGCCCCGGCTCTACTCCATCGCCTCCAGCCACCACGCCCACCCCGGCGAGGTCCACCTCACCGTCGGCGCCGTCCGCTACGAGACCCACGGCAAACCCCGCAAGGGCGTCGCCTCCACCTTCCTCGCCGACCGCTGCCCCTTCGGCTCCCGCGTCGGCGTCTACCTCCAACGCTCCGCGCACTTCCACATCCCACCGGATGATGTACCTCTCATCATGATCGGCCCCGGCACCGGCATCGCCCCCTTCCGCGCCTTCCTCGAAGACCGCGCGACCCGCTTCGCCGACACCCCCACCCGCAACTGGCTGTTCTTCGGCGACCAGCACGAAGCCTCCGACTTCCTCTATCGCGACGAGATCGAAGCCTGGCTCGACGTCGGCGTGCTCGAACGCTTCGACGCCGCCTGGTCCCGCGACCAGGCCGAAAAAATCTACGTCCAGAACAAGATGACCGAGCACGGCGCCGAGCTCTGGGACTGGCTCCAGCAGGGCGCCGCCGTCTACGTCTGCGGCGACGCCTCCCGCATGGCCAAGGACGTCGACGCCGCCCTCCACCAGGTCGTCGAGACCCACGGCCAGATGTCCGCCGAGGACGCCGCCGCCTACGTCGAATCACTCAAAGAAAACCACCGCTACCAGCGCGACGTGTACTGACTCGCCGCCCGATCGACGCCACCCGAAGCCCACGGATTCAATCCGTGGGCGTCCCCCATGACCACCGTCGCCTCTCACATCACGGCCCCAACCCCAACCGAGAAGGTGGACACAAACCCACTGCGGATGCGTGACCCCGCGCTCCGCCTCAACGACCACTACGAGGTCTACCAACGCCCCGACGCCGCCGAAACCCAACGTGAAGCCGGGCGCTGCATGAACTGCGGCGCCGCCTTCTGCATGCCCGAGGGCGGCTACCGCGCCAACGACGGCCACGCCGCCGGCTGCCCCATCTCCAACGACATCCCCGCCTGGAACCGCCTCGTCGAGACCGGCCGGTGGCGCGACGCCTACGACGCCCTCGACCGCACCAACAATTTCCCCGAGTTCACCGCCCGCGTCTGCCCCGCCCCCTGCCAGGACGCCTGCATCGTCGGCATCAACGAACGCCCCGTCGGCATCAAGTCCGTCGAACGCGCCATCATCGACCGCGCCTTCGACGAAGGCTGGGTCCGCCCCCGCAAGCCCCCCGGAAACCACCGCACCGGAAAGACCGTGGCGATCATCGGCTCGGGCCCCGCCGGCCTCGCCGCCGCCGACCAGCTCAACGCCCGGGGCCACGCCGTCACCGTCTACGAACGCTCCGATACCCCCGGCGGCCTCCTCGCGATCGGCATCCCCGAGATGAAGCTCGACAAGGCCGTCGTCGCCCGCCGCATCGAGCTGATGCAACAAGCCGGCGTCCGCTTCGAGGTCGGCGTCGACGTGGGCCAGACCGTCGACCCCCTCGCCCTCCACGCCGACCACGACGCCCTGGTTCTCGCCACCGGCTGCCTCGCCGGCCGCGACCTGTCCTCCGCCTACCTCCCCGGCCGCGACCTCGCCGGCGTCACCCTCGCGATGCCCTACCTCGAAGCCGCCGCCGCCCACCGCCGACGCGGCACCGCCCTCCCCGAACCCCTCGACGCCGCCGGCAAACACGTCGTCGTCATCGGCGGCGGCGACACCGGCGCCGACTGCATCGCCACCGCCTACCGCCAGGGCGCCCGCTCCGTCGTCAACCCCACCCGCCGCGACCGCCCCCCGGAAGAGCGCGACGCGAAGCACCCCTGGCCCGGCCTACCGGGTCGCTACGCCCTCGACTACGCCCACGCCGAAGGCCTCGCCCGCGCCGGGGCCGACCCCCGGCTCTTCGGCGTCCAAACCCTCGCCCTGCACCCGTCGCCGAAACAACCCGGCCGGGTCGGCGCCCTCCAGATCGGCCCGTCCAAGCCTTCCCCAGACACCACCCCCCAAACCTTGCCCGCCGACCTCGTCGTCCTCGCCATCGGCTTCACCACCCACGACACCCCCGCCACCTTCGCGCCCTGGTCCCTGACCCCCGCCGACCTCGCCACGCCCGAGCCTCGGGCCGGCCTCTTCGTCGCCGGCGACCTCCGCCGCGGCCCCTCCCTCGTCGTCCACGCCATCGCCGAGGGGCGACGCGCTGCCGAGCGCGTTCAACCGCACCTCGCCGCCGTCGATTGATACCCTGATCGGCGTGAACCCACCGACCAAAATCGCTTCGACCTTGTTCCACCGACTCGCCGTTACGGCGGCCGCAACTTTTTTCTTCGGGGTCTCACTCCCGGCGTGGGCGTCGCCGGGCCTCGAGGCGGGCTTCGCCGATCCGCCGGCGGCGGCGCGGCCCGGGGTGGTCTGGTCGTTCGTCGACGGCAACCTCGACCGGGGCCAGATGACCGTCGACCTCGAAGCGATCGCCGAAGCCGGGCTGGCCCACGTGGTCTGGCACGAAGTCGCGGCGCCCGGCGAGCAGCGGCCGGGGCCGGTGGAGTTTCGCAGTGAATCATGGCGGGAACACGTGATACACGGCGTTCGGGAAGCGGATCGGCTGGGGCTGGACTTGTCGCTGGGGGTCGGGCCGGGGTGGGGCGTCGGCGGCGGGCCATGGGTCGAGCCGGGCGAAGCGATGCAGTCGCTGGTATCGGCCGCGGTGGACGTGGAGGGGCCGGGCGAAGAGACCTTGACGCTGCCGGTGCCGGAGCCGGCGATGACGACGTTCGTTCCGGCGGAGAGCGACTGGTACGAGGACGTGGCGGTGTTCGCGTTCCCGGCGGTCGAGCCGAGCGTGACGAACGCGCGGGAGAAGGCGGGCGTGCAGCGCGAGCCGTACACGATGCGGCCGGTGTTCCCGCACATCGCGTCGCCGTCGACGCACTCGTCGTTGATCGACACGGAGGCGATCGACCCCGGCGCGATCGTGGACCTGACCGGTCGGTTAGGTGAAGACGGGGTGTTGTCGTGGGACGTGCCCGAGGGCCGGTGGACGGTGCTGCGGATGGGCCGACGGGTCACGGGCGCAAGCACGCGTTCGGCCCCGCGCGGCGGACGCGGCCTGACCCACAGCGTGCTGGACCGCGACGCGGCGCGGCGCTCGTTCGACCAACACCCCGGCCCGCTGCTCGGCCCGCTCGCCGAAGCCTCGGGCGAGCACGGCCTCACCGCGCTGCACCTGGGCCGCTGGGACGCGGGCCCGCAGAACTGGGGCCCGGCGTTCCGCGAGGCGTTCACGCAGCGCCGCGGCTACGACCCGACGCCGTACCTCGTGGCGACGACCGGCCGGGTGGTCGACGACCTGGCGGTGACCGAACGGTTTTTGTGGGACATGCGGCGCACGGCGGCGGACCTGGTGCTCGACGGATACCCCGGCGTGCTGCGCGAGCGGGCCGATGCGCACGGGTTATCACTGTCGATCCAGCCGCACGACACCAACCCGACGGGCGACCTGGATTTCGGCGCGGTCGCCGACGTGCCGACGGGCGAGTTCTGGCTGCAGGGGTTCGGGTTCGACGCGGCGTACTCGTGTGTCCAGGCGGCGTCGATCGCGCACGTCACGGGGCGGCCGATCGCCGCGGCCCGGGCGTTCGTCGCCAACGCCGGCGAGCGGTGGCAGGCGTTCCCCGGTGCGCTGAAGAACCAGACCGACTGGGCCTTCGCCGCCGGCATCAACCGATTCACGATCCACAACTTCCCGCACCAACCGCTCGGCGACGGGGTCCTGCCGGGCATGACGCTCGGGTCGTCGGGCGTGCAGTGGAACCGCAACCAGACCTGGTGGCCGATGGTGAGCGGGTACCACGAATACCTCGGGCGGTGTTCGTACCTGTTGCAACAGGGCGTGTCCGTAGCGGACGTGCTGTATCTCACGCCGGAGGGTGCGCCATCGGTGTTCCAGCCGCCGGCGAGCGCGGTGACGGGCGACCCGGTGCTGCCGGACGCGCGGGGGTATCGGTTCGACGGGGTATCGCCGCGGCTGCTACGCGAACGTGCAACCGTCGTCGACGGGAAGGTTTCATTTCCGGGGGGCTCGTCGTATCGCCTGCTCGTGCTGCCGCGGTCGGAGACGATGACGCCCGGGCTGTTGGAGAAGCTGATCGAACTGGTCGAGGCGGGGGCGACGGTCTACGGTGCGCCGCCGTTGGCGTCGCCGAGTCTGTCGGGCTACCCGGAAGTGGACGAGCGGGTGCGGGCGTTGGCGGCGCGGCTGTGGGGCGAGGAGCCGGCGGCGGTGCGCGAGGTCGGCGCGGGGCGGGTGATCCTGGACACGGGCGTGCCGTTCGGCCGGCCGCGGGAGTCGGGCGACTTGCCGTTGTTGCCGAACCTGGGGTTGTGGGTGTGGGCGGACGCGGTGCACGAGATGCGGGCCGAGCCGGGGGTGG
This sequence comes from Planctomycetota bacterium, assembly GCA_039819425.1. Taxonomy (GTDB): domain Bacteria; phylum Planctomycetota; class Phycisphaerae; order Phycisphaerales; family Phycisphaeraceae; genus Algisphaera. The sequence goes on along the minus strand of JBCBSA010000031.1, from coordinate 8,984 downwards.
TCGAGTTCAGGCGGCGGTTCCGGGTCGAGGACGCCGAGGCGTTGTCGTGGGCGCGGATCGAGGCGACGGCGGACAGCAGTTTTGCGCTGGAGGTCAACGGCCAGCCGGTCATGCGCGGCGACGACTGGCGTGTCTTTCAGAAGGCCGACGTCACCGCTCTTTTGCGCCGCGGCGAGAACGAGATCACCGTCACGGCGGTCAACGCCGGCGACGCGCCCAAGCCCGCGGGGTTCCTCGCGGCGTTCGAGCTGGCGTTCGACGACCGCACCCGACGGCTGGGCATGACCGACGGCGACTGGGAAGCCCGCCTCGCCGGCTCGGGAAGCGGCGGCTGGCACCCCGCCAAGGTGCTCGGCGGCGCGTCGATGTGGCCATGGAAACTCATCGGCCCGCCGGGCCCGAGCAACGCGCTGTACCCGCCCTACGGCGACACCGCCGCCGCCCTCCGCGACACGCTCGGCGTTCCCGAAGACTTCGCCGCCGACCCGTCCCTGCGCTTCCACCACCGCCGCAGCGACACACACGACCTGTACTTCGTCTCCAACCCCCGCGACGAAACCGCCGAGGTCACCGCGGCCTTCCGCGTGACCGGCGCCGCCCCCCACCTCTTCGACCCGGTCACCGGCGAGACCCGCCGCCTTCCCGAGTTCAACGCCGACGGCGCGACCACGTCCGTCCCCCTGGCGTTCGCGCCGCACCAGAGCTACTTCGTCGTGTTCCCGCGGGGAACGGATACGGATCGATCCCGAAGCACCGGCAAGAATTTCGCGGCGTCACGGCCGGCCCAAACGCTCGACGGCCCGTGGCGGGTCGCGTTCGATCCCGCCCGGGGCGGGCCGGCCTCGATCACGTTCGAGCGCCTGATCGACTGGACGACCCACGACGACCCGGGCGTCCGGTTTTACTCGGGCGTGGCTGAGTACGCCCAGACGTTCGAGGCCGAGGCCGCGGTCGCTGCGGCCGGACGGGTCGATCTCGACCTGAGCATCGTGCACGACATCGCGCGGGTCACGCTCAACGGCGAAGACCTCGGCGTCGTGTGGTGTGCGCCGTGGCGGGTCGATGTCACCGGCCGACTCCGCGAAGGGGCCAACACGCTAGAGGTCCGCGTCGCAAACCGCTGGCCCAACCGGATGCTCGGCGACGATCAGGAACCCGAAGACGCGGGGCGCACGCTGCGTTGGCCGTCGGGCTTGTTGGGCGGCGAGGCGTACCGGGCCGGGCGGCACACGTTCGCGACGTGGGCGCACCCCGAACAGCTGTTGCCCTCGGGTTGGTTGGGCCCGGTCACGCTGGCGGTCGGGGCCGAGTGAAGCGAGGGTCTCAGCTGTCTTGATCGGCCAGGAAACGATCGACCTCGTCGGCGTCGGGGATGCCGGCGATCGCGCCGACCCGGATGACCGACAGCGCCGCCGCGGCCGCGGCGCGGCGGAGGGCCGCCGACAGATCGCCGTCGGCGAGCAGGGCCGCGAGCAGAGTCCCGATGAAGGTGTCGCCCGCCCCGGTCGTGTCGGCCACGGCCCCGGCGGCGAAGGCGGGCTGCACCCAATTCGCCGTCCCGTCGTGAGCCACCGCGCCCTCGCTCCCCAGCGTCAGCACCGCGGCCCCGGCCACCCGCCGCCCCAACGCCTCGACACACGCCCCGGGCTCCGCCTCGCCCGACAACGCCTCACCCTCCGTCTGATTCACGATCAATAAACCGATCTCTTCCAACGGGAAGCCTTCGAGGTCCGGCGTGATGGGAGCGGGGTTGAAGGCGACGCGCAGGCCCCGCGCCGCCGCGGCGCGGACGGCCGACGCGGTCGCGTTCGTCTCGTTCTGCGTGAGCACCCAGTCGCCCGGCTGCGCCTCGCTCAACGCCGCATCGAGGTGGCTTTGGTCGATCGCGTGGTTCGCCCCCGGGAAGAGGAAGATCGCGTTCTCGCCGTCGGCGTCGAGCTGGATCACGGCGTGACCCGTGGTCGCCCCGCCGAGCGTCCGGAGGTGAGAGACGTCGACGCCACGCCGGGCGAGTTCGTCGGACAGCCAAGCCCCGTCGGGCCCGACGCACCCGACGTGGGAGACCGCGGCCCCCGCCAGCGCCGCGGCGGCCGACTGGTTCGCGCCCTTGCCGCCGGCTAACTCGTCCCGCGACGAGGCGGCCAGGGTCTCGCCGGGGCGGACGATCGAGCTCAGCCGGTACACGTAGTCGATGTTGAGCGAGCCGACGTTGAACAGGCGGGGCGGGGGAGTAGGTGTCGTGGTCATCGAGATCGTCCCAACCCGTGCCCCTCACGGCGTCCCTCCAGTGTATCGATGCCGCATCAGCCCCACGTTTAGCGGGTGGCGCGCAGCGTCCCACGCCCCTCCGGAACATCGGCGGGGGCGGCTGCGCCGCACCCGCTCAACACACGGCGTGTGGACTCAAGCGAACTCGACCGCCTCGAGCAGCCGGCGCGAAGCGACGCCGCGGTGGGAGATGGCGTTCTTCTGCGCGTCGGTCAGTTGCGCGGTGGTCAGCCCGGCGAACGCGTGACCGCCGGGCAGCACAAACAACGGGTCGTACCCGAAGCCGTTGTCGCCCCGGCCGCGCTCGGGGTGCCCGGGGTCGTCGGCCTCTTCGGGCAGCAGGATCCGCCCCGGCACCTCGCCGCGGACCGAAACCACGCGGCCCGGGCGATCGGGGTCCACGAGACACAACACGCAGACGAAGCGAGCGCCGCGTTCGGCGATCGGCACGCCGCTCAGCTCTTCCAACAGCTTGGCGTTGTTCGCCGGATCGACCACGCTCCGCGGCCCGTCGACGCCGGAGTACCTGGCGCTGATAACGCTGGGTGCCCCACCGAGGGCGTCGACCTCGATCCCGCTGTCGTCGGCCAGGCACGCGAACCCGGCGTGCCCGGCGTAGTACCGGGCCTTGAGCTCGGCGTTGCCCTCGAAGGTCGGTTGGTCTTCGATCGGCTCGTCGGGTACCGCGTCCAGGTCCCGCAGCAGCCGCCAAGCGATCGCGGGCGTGTCGATGACCCGCTTGATCTCGTCGAGCTTGTGCGGGTTGGTCGTGGCCAGCAGGATGGGCGTTTCGCCGGGCGCGGTCACGTGTCCCACCACCGCAGATCGATCTCGGGGAACACCACGTCGTGCAGGTCCGCGTCGGCGATCTCGTGCTTCTCGACCTCGGTCAGGCCGCCGAGGTACTTCGAGTCGGCCGCGACCTTCTCGGCGATATCGGTCAGACACTCGAACCGCGCGACGTGCTGCATGTACCGCTTGATGCCGTAGTCCACCGCCTGCCCGCGGCGGATCACGAACGGCCAGTCGCTTGCCTGCAACAGCAACAACTCACGGCCGGCTTTCTCCAACAGCTCTTTGACCTCGGGGTTGTTCTCCCAGTCCAGTTCGTGTGTGAGTCGGCCGAAGGTGCCCTCGCAGCGGTACTCGATCTCCCACATCCAGTTGACCTGCTCGTTGGTCCAGACGCGGTGGTCGCCCTCCTCGCCCCACGAGCCCTCGGGCATCGTCACGACCTTGTCGACGAACACGTCATCGAGGTGCTCCTGCGTCGTGCGCAGCTCGACCTCGGGGTCGGCGTGCAGCGACAGCATCACGTCGCGCAGGAACCGCGGGCCCTCGTACCACCAGTGGCCGAACAGCTCGGCGTCGAAGGTGCAACACACCATGCCCGGCCGACCGGTCTTGTCGCGGTGGGCGCGGAGCCGGTCCTTGATGGCGTTGCAGAAGTGCGAGGCGTGCTCGTGCAGCTTGCCGGCGACGTTGTCGGGGTAGTACAGGTGCTTGTCGCCGAGATCGGTCTTGGGGCCGGTGATCTTCCAGTAGCGCAGGCCGCGCTTGGCGCCCCACTGCTTGTGGAACTCGAGGTAGACGCCGTCGGCGGGGTAGCCGATGTCGCCGGACCAGACTTTTTCGCAGACCTCGTTGTCGCGGCCGAAGGCGTAGGCCCGGGCGAGGCCGGTGCCGTCGGAGTTGACGCCGTGGGGCTCGTTGACGCTGCGCCAGCCGCGGCTGGGGTACTTCTCCGCCTCGTCCCAGCCGACCTTGTACCAGAGCCCGTCGTTGAAGACCTGCTCGGACTTGGACTCTTTGATCAGGTGCGACTCGACGAAGAAGTGCGTCACGCCTTCGTCGGCCACGAGGTGCTCGATGCCGCAGCGGGTCTGCGGGTCGCCCCAGGGAATCGGCGCGTGCCACGTCCCGCTGGGCCGGTAGGCGCACTCGGGCAGCCACATCCCCTTGGGCCGGAACCCGAGGATGCGTTCGCTGCTGGCCACGCCGGCCCGGACCTGGGCGCGGATGCACGAGTCGGTGAGCATCAGCGGCATGTACCCGTGCGTCGCGTTGGACGTGATGATCTCGACCAGGCCGCGCTCGGCCATCTTGGCGAAGGCCTTGGGGATGTCCTGCCCGATGTCCTCGAACTGCGCCGCGAGCTTGGTGTAGGTCTTCTCCCACTCCCCGGCGAGGTAAGCCATGTGCCCGTTGTCCAACGTCTCAAACTCGGCCCGGTCCTCGCGGGCTCGCTGGGCCCGGTCGTTGAGGTAGTGCTCGAACCCCCGGCGGAAGTGCGGGTGCGTCAATTGCTCGAGCAGCACCGGCGTCAGCCCCATCGTCAGCTTCGGCGTGGCGTTGAGGTAAACGCACTCTTCGAGCATCGCCAGGATCGGCAGGTACGTCTCGGCCGCGGCTTCGTACAGCCAGTCTTCGCCGTGCGGCCAGGTGCCGTGGCGGAGGACGTAGGGCAGGTGCCCGTGGAGGACCAGACAGAACGAGCCGAGGGATTCAGACATGATCGCGGAGTTTACCCGAAAGCCCTGGGCTCGATACACTTTGCTGATGCGACTGGAACGGCTTCGCCTGAAGAATTTTCGGGTCTTTCAAGACCTTGATATCGCCGATGTGCCCCCGCTGTGCGTTATCGTGGGGGCGAACGGTTCGGGCAAATCGACGTTCTTCGAGGTTTTCGCGTTCCTGCGGAGATGTCTCGCAACAAACGTCCGCAGCGCGGTCGGCGGCGCAGCCGGATTTCGCAACCTTGTCAGCCGTGGCCATGAAAAAGAAGGCATCGAGATCGAGCTTCAGTTCCGGACGGATATCACGGGCGTCAATCGGCTCGTGACTTATGTTCTCGAGGTCGAACTGAAAGACAACAACCCGGTCATCCGCCGTGAAGTCCTACGGTACAAACGGGGAGAACACGGAGCGCCGTTTCGTTTTATCGACTTTGCTTACGGCAAGGGTAAGGCCGTCTCGAATGAAGAGGACTTCAACAAGCCCGATGAGGACTTGACACGCGAAGCACAAGAACTGGATTCACCTGGGGTTCTGGCGATCAAGGGCTTGGGGCAGTTCCAACGGTTCAAAGCGGCGAATGCGTTGCGGCAGCTCTTGGAAAGCTGGCACGTATCCGACCTTCATATCGAGGAGGCGCGCGGCGCAAAAACGGCCGAGGGTTACGACGACCATCTTTCGGTCAGCGGCGACAATCTGCAACGCGTCGCCCTGCGGTTGAAAGAAGATCATCCAGACCGCTTCGCGCAGGTGCTCGATACGATGAAACGCCGCGTCCCCGGCGTAACCGAGATCCAGACCGAGAGTTCTCTGGACGGTCGGTTGCTGCTGAAGTTCCGTGACGGCGCGTTTCAGGACCCGTTTATCGATGCGACCGTATCCGACGGTACGCTAAAGATGTTTGCTTACCTCGTTCTGTTGCACGACCCCAAGCCCTTCCCTTTGCTCTGCGTCGAAGAACCCGAAAACCAGCTTTATCCCAAGCTGCTCCCGGAACTTGCGGAAGAGTTCCGGGCGTACGCTCAGCGGGGCGGCCAAGTATTCGTCTCGACTCACTCGCCCGACTTCTTGGGGGCTATCGAACTGGAAGAGCTGTTCTGGTTAGTCAAACGCAACGGCTTTACGACCATGAAACGGGCCAAAGACGATCCACAGGTCGCCGCACAGATGGCGGAAGCGGGCCACCTTGGCTACCTCTGGAGCGAGGGCTTCTTCGAGGGGGCCGATCCTTCGTGAGCCGCCTCGTGTTTTTTCTTGAAGAACCCTCCGCCGAGGCGTTGTTGGAAAGCTATCTGCCACGGCTGATGCCCGGTTGGAAGAAGGACGTTGACTTCGTCACCATCGTATTCCGAGGCAAACAAGACCTTGAAAAACAGCTGCCCAAGCGGCTCCGGGCATGGCAAACACCGGGCGATCGTTTTCTCGTGCTCCGTGATCAGGACGCTCAAGACTGTTTGGCGGTCAAGCAGAGCTTGTCGCGTGCGGTTCTCGACACGCTGGCCCCGCGCAATCCAACGCCCGCTCATGCGGTACGCCTTGCTTGCCGCGAATTGGAGGCTTGGTACTGGGGTAACCCGGACGCGGTCGAATCTGCTCTGGGAGTGACCGGTGTTGTAGACAGCGCGGGTCGTGCCCGCTTTCGGATCGTAGACGAAGTGCAAAACCCGGCCGAAGCCTTGGTCAAAGCGACGGGCGGCGCGTATCAGAAAATCGCGGGTTCTCGCTCGATCGGACGACACCTGACTCTTGATCCCTCGGACTCTCGCTCTGCCAGCTTCAAAGTGTTTGTTTCTGCAGTGCGAAGACTTACGCAAAACAGAACCAAACGGGATCACTAAGAAATTCAATTCAATCCCCCGTGTCCAGCACCGACATGAACGCCTCTTGGGGGATATCGACGCTGCCGACCTTTTTCATCCGCTCTTTGCCCTTCTTCTGTTTTTCGAGGAGCTTACGTTTGCGGGTGACGTCGCCGCCGTAACACTTGGCGGTGACGTTCTTGCCGACGGACTTAATGGTTTCGCGGGCGATGATCTTGCCGCCGATGGCGGCCTGGAGCGGGATCTCGAAGAGGTGGCGGTCGATCTGGTCCTTGAGCCGCTTCAACAAGTGGCGGCCGCGGAACTCGGCCTTGGAGCGGTGGACGATGAGGGACAACGCCTCGACGGGGTTGCCGTTGACCAGGACGTCCATCTTGACGAGGTTGTCGGTGTTGAAGCCGGTGACGTGGTAGTCGACGGTGCCGTAGCCGGAGGTGATGGACTTCAGCTTGTCGAAGAAGTCGTAGATGATCTCGGCCAGCGGCAGGTCGTACTCGAGGATCTGGCGGTCGTCGGCCAAGAACTTCTGGGACTTGTAGACGCCGCGGCGCTGCTCGCAGAGCTTCATCAGGTCGCCGATGCTGCTGGTCGGCGTGATGATCTCGGCGGCGACGATCGGCTCACGGATCGCCCGGACCTTGCTCATGTCCGGCAGCTCGGCGGGGTTGGTGATCTGGATCGTTTCTTTCTCGCCGCCCTTGCCGATGATTTCTATTTCGTAGGTGACGGTCGGGGCGGTCTGGACGATGCTGACGCCGCCCTCGCGTTCGAGGCGCTCCTGGATGATGTCCATGTGGAGCATGCCGAGGAAGCCGCAGCGGAAGCCCGAGCCGAGGGCCTCGGAATTCGTAGGCTCGTAGGTGTAGCTGGCGTCGTTGACGTGGAGCCGGGCGATGGCGTCGCGGAGCTCGTCGAACTGGGTGTCGCCCGAGGGGTAGAAGTCGCAGTACACCATCGGCGCCGGCTCTTGATAGCCGGGCAGGGGCTTGTCGGCCCGGGCCGTATCCAGGGTGAGCGTGTCGCCGATGTTGACGTCTTCGAGCGTCTTGATCGCCGCGACCATGTACCCCACGTCGCCGGCCTCGAACGGCTCGTCGACGGCGGTCATCTTCGGGCGGAACTTGCCCAGCTCGGTCACTTGATACGTCCGCTGGGCCCCCATCATCAGGACACGGTCGCCTTTTTTCAGTCGGCCGTTGACGACCCGGAAGTACACCACGACGCCGCGGTAGTCGTCGTAGATCGCGTCGAAGATCAGCGCCTGCAGCGGCTGCTCGGGGTCGCCTTCCGGGGGCGGGAAGCGTTCGCAGATGGCGTCGAGGAGTTCGGGGACGCCGACGCCGGTCTTGGCCGAGGTCATGATGCAGTCGGCGGCGTCGAGGCCCAGGACGTCCTCGACCTGCTGGGCGCGCTCGTCGGGCTGAGCGCTGGGCAGGTCGATCTTGTTGATGACGGGGATGAGCTCGAGGTCGGCGTCGACGGCCTTGTAGAGGTTGGCCACGGTCTGGGCCTCGACGCCCTGCGTCGCGTCGACGACGAGGACGGCCCCCTCGCAGGCGGCGAGGGCGCGGGAGACTTCGTAGTGGAAGTCGACGTGGCCGGGGGTATCGATGAAGTTCAGTTCGAAGAGCTGGCCGTCGTAGGTGTGTTCGACGGAAACAGCGGAGGCCTTGATGGTGATGCCGCGTTCGCGTTCGAGGTCCATGTTGTCGAGGGTCTGCTCCCGGGCGTTGCGTTCGTGCATGACGCCGGTGCCCTGGAGCATGCGGTCGGCGAGGGTGGACTTGCCGTGGTCGATGTGGGCGATGATGCAGAAGTTGCGGATCTGCGGGGCGGACTGGGGGGGGGTCGCGCTGGGCATGGGTTTGGCTGGGCGTTCGGCTGGCTTGGAGCGGGGTATCATAGGGATTCACCGCTGCGGAGACCGCTGGATGATGGGACTACGATTCTTTGGCACGTTGCTCGCCGGGCTGGTCGTGTGGGGCGTGGCCCCGGTGCCGGGACACGCCGTGGCCCAGGCCCAGGGCGAAGCGCCCTCGCAGGCGGCCGAGCCCGCGACTTACGACAGCCCCGAGGCCGTGTTCGCCGCGGCGCAGACCGCGTTCAACGCGCGGGACTGGGCGGGCTTCGTCGACCTCGTCTCGCCGGCGCGGCGGAACCAGTTGGTGGGCCAGACCGCGATCGCCTTCGCCACGATCGCCCAGCAGCCCGACGCCGACCCGGCGTTCAAAGCCCTCGTCGAGGAGTACCTGCCCCGCGACCTCGACCCGATGCAGCTGGCCATCGAGAGCGAGAGCCCCCAGGCCGACGCCGAACGCCTCGCCAAGCGGATCGGCAAGCCCGTGGTGTTCACCGAGCTGGGATATCCGAGCCTGCCCTGGG
>JBCBSA010000030.1:0-14534 GCA_039819425.1 Planctomycetota bacterium | reverse complement strand
CATCACCTCCGCCACCACCGACCACACCCCCCCGGAAGCTTCAACCCCGCTCTCGAACGAACCATCCGACGCACCGCCCCGTTCCGTGGAATCCACCGGCAGATCCACCCCCACCGTCACCGCCTCTTGCCCCACCGCCCACGCCACCTCCCGCGTCGCCTCCCCCCCCGTCGACCCGTCCGGCCGCACCAGCGCCACCCGCAGCGTCCCGCTCGTCAACGACGACGTGTCCGCCAACCGCCGCAACACCACCTCCACCGACACCACCCCCCCGCCACCGGAAGAACTTGCCGCGGCACTTCCGGGGGCACCAGACAGCACCAACGACCGCCGCGGCCGCACCGACCGCACCTGCACGTTGCCCGACCCCACCGCCGGCCGACTCACCACCACCGACGCCCGCTCGCCCAACCCCGCCGGCAACGCCTCCCCCACGTCCACCCCGCCCCGCGCCCAGTCGCTCAACACCGCCACCACCGGCGGCCTCTGCCCGCCCCGTGTCGATGCTTCCGCGTCCACCGCCTCCGCCACCGCCGACAACACCTCACCCAACTCCGACGCCCCGTACCCCGGCTCCATCGCCTCCACCGCCCGCCGCACCGCCCCGTGATCCAACGTCCCCCCCGGAAGCAAGCCTTCGCCCACCAACGGCCCGCCGGGCCGACCCGCCGCCCACACCCGGACCGCGTCGCCCGCCGCCAGCCCGTCGATCAGCCCCAGCGCCGCCGCCCGCAGCCGATCGAACCGAACCCCCTCCCCCGCCGCCGCCCGCGTCCCCAGCGAATCGTCCAACACAATGTGCACCGTTCTTCCCGATGCCCCACCCGCACCCAGCCCCGCCCACACCCCGGTCAACACCGGCCCCGCCAACGCCAGCCCCGCCACCAGCATCACCGCGCACCGCGTCGCCAGCAGCAGCCACCGCTCCAGCTTCAGCTTCCGCCGCTGCTTCCGGTACGCCAGCCGCAGAAACCGCATCGCCCCCCACTCCGCCCGCTTCCGCCGCGACCGCGACAACAGGTGGATCGCGATCGGGATCGCCACGCACGCCGCCCCCGCCACCGCCAACCCCGGAGCGGTAAACAGACCACTGAGTTGAGCTACGGTGTAGATCATTCGGTTTTATGTCACGAAGGCACGAAGGACACGAAGTAAGTCAATCAATCCACGCTACGACGACGCAGCCAAACCCACAGGCTGATGAAGCCGGGCAGGAGTAAGGATAAAACCGAAACGAGCCGAATCGTGATGGCGCTTTCCATAGCCTGGATCGCGTTATCGGCTAAGGCTTCAACCAACGCAGCATAGTTGTCTCCTTGAATGCCGGCCGTCGATTGAAGCATACGACTCATGCCAAACTGCATGCCAAGCCCGAAACCGAGCAGTCCGGTACCGATGCCAAACAAGACACAAGAAGTAAGCTTCGTTGACCATCCGCGTTCATCCACGTCCATCTGCGGCTCCTTCTTCTGCCTTGCTGCCTTCCTTCGTCTCTTCGCGTCTTCGTGGCCTACCTCACCCCTTCGAGATCAGCGACGACCGCCGCGCCAAAAAGTGCGACAACGGCGGCCCCAGCGCCTCGTCCGTCTTGAGCAGCAAATAGTCGTAGTCAAACTTCCGCGCCACCCGCTCGATCCCCCGAAGGTGCTCCTCGACCACCTCGACATACGCCTCCCGCAGCGCCCGCGGGTCGATCGGCAGGCGGCCTTCGCCCTCCAGCCCGTGGAACTCCGACAGGTCCCGGAACCCGAAGGTCAGCTCGGCCGGGTCCATCACCTGCAGCAGGATCACGTCGTGGTGCCGGTGGTGCAGCCGGGCCAGGCCGTGCTCGAGGTGCGACGGGTCGTCGAAGAAGTCGCTGACCAAGACCACCAGCGACCGCCGGGTCAGCCGCACCACCGTCCGGTCGACGATCTGCCCGAGGTCGGTGTGCGTGTGTGTGTTGTCGATCGGGACCAGATCGTCGTTGGCTTCCTCGACCAGCTCGGCCCGGTGCAGCAGCTGCGCGATCGTCTTCCAATGGTTCTGAGCGTTCGACAGCCGGGACCCGCTCACCACGTCGTCGGCAAAGAGGGTCAACCCGACGCGGTCCTGCTGCCGCAGCGCGATGTTCGCCATCGCCGCGGCGACGCACGCCCCGTGGTTCCACTTCGTCCAGTTCGCCGTCCACCCCGGCCGATCCTGTGTCAGCGACGTATAACCCATGGACCCCGAACAGTCGAGCAGCACCAGCAGGTCGAGGTTGGTCTCTTGTTGGTACTGCTTGAGGTACAGCTTGTCGGTCTTGCCGTAGATCTTCCAGTCGAGGAACCGCGTGTCGTCGCCGGGGGTGTACGGCCGGTGCTGGGCGAACTCGACGCTGATGCCCTGCTGCGGCGAGCGGTGCTGCCCGGACATCAGCCCCTCGACGATAATCCGCGCCCGCAGGTCGATCGTCTTGATCGCCGCGAGCGTCTGCGGGTCGAGGAAGTTGGGAACCGCTTCGGTCTTGCTCATGCCGGATCGACTCGCCTCAGCGCAGCACCGCTTCGGCCTGTGGGTCGGCCGCGCCCTCCACGGGGATCTCACTCACCAAACGTTCGACCAGGTCGTCGGCCGTGACGCCGTCGGCCTCGGCGTTGAAGTTGGTCAAGATGCGGTGACGCAGCACCGGCAACGCCACGCCGGACACGTCGTCCGGGTGGACGTGCGTCCTGCCGCCCAGCACCGCCTTGGCCTTCGCGGCGAGGATGAGGTACTGGCTCGCCCGCGGACCCGCCCCCCAGCGCAGGTAGTTCCGGATGAACTCGGGCCGTTCGTCGGCCATCTCTTTGTCCGGCCGACGCGTCGCCCGCACCAGCCGAAGCGCGTACTCGATCACGTGGTCGGCCACCGGCACATCGCGCACCATCTCCTGGATCTGCAGCACCCGCTCGGCCGTCAGCACCGGCCGAACGTCGGGCTTCTGCCGGGCGGTCGTCCGGCGGATCACCTCGAGCTCTTCATCCTTCGTCGGGTAGCCGACGCGGATCATGAACATGAACCGGTCGAGCTGCGCCTCGGGCAGCGGGTACGTCCCTTCCTGCTCGATGGGGTTCTGCGTGGCCAGCACGAAGAACGGCTCGGGCAGCGGGTGGCGCACGCCGCCGGCGGTGACGTGGTGCTCCTGCATCGCTTCGAGCAGCGCCGCCTGGGTCTTGGGCGGGGTGCGGTTGATCTCGTCGGCGAGGATGAGGTTGGCGAACACCGGGCCGTGGACGAACCGCATCTCGCGGTGCCCGGTGGTGCGGTTCTCTTCGATGACCTCGGTGCCGGTGATATCCGACGGCATCAGGTCGGGCGTGAACTGGATGCGGTTGAAGTCCAGCGACAGCGACTTGGCGATCGTCGACACCAGCAGCGTCTTGGCCAGCCCCGGCACGCCGACGAGCAGGGCGTGGCCTCGGGTAAACAGCGCGAGGAAGACCTGTTCGACGACCCGTTCTTGGCCGACGATGGCCTTGCTGATCTGTTCGGAGAGGGCTTGCGAGGCGTCGCGGAGTTCGCCGATGAGCCGTTCGGGATCGACTTTCGGAGCGTCGAGGTCGGTCGGGGGCGTGGTCATGGCCACAGTATAGGTGTCGACCCAAAACGCACCGCCGCACCGCGGCGCTTCGGTTGAACCGGGCCGCGGGTACGATGTGGACCCGTCTGCTTGCCCCTGACGCGATTGTGAGATTTATGCCCAGCCGATCCCCGGCGGATGTTGTTCGCTCTGTCCCGACCCTCCCGATCCCCGTTAAACCCGACGCCGACCGTGCCGACACGCACCGGCTGCCGCTGCCCGACGCGGTCGAGCCGGGGTCGATCTATTGGCTGTACACCGCGCCGATTGTGGGCATCCACTTCTTGGCGTTGTCGGCGGTTTGGCCGTGGCTGTTTTCGTGGACCGGGCTGATCGTTGCGGTGCTGGGGGTCCACGTCTTCGGGCAGGGGATCACGATCGGCTACCACCGGTTGCTGACCCACCGCAGCTTCCGCACGCCGAAATGGGTCGAACACGGCCTGGTGTACCTGGCCCTGTTCGGGATGCAGGACACCCCCGGAAGGTGGGTTGCGACGCACCGCTACCACCACCTCGAATCGGATCACCAACCCGACCCACACTCGCCGCTGGTCGGCTTCTTGTGGGCGCACGTCGGCTGGCTGCTGGTGCGCAACCGCCACAGCGAGAACATGGCGACGTACCAGCGGTACGCCCGGGACGTGCTGGCCGACCCCTGGTACATGCGGCTGGAGAAGGACGTCTGGCGTTTGCCGGCGGCGTATGCGCTGCACGCGGCGGCCTTTTTCGCGGTGGGTTTTGGCGTGGGTTGGGCGACGGGCGGGTCGGCCATGGCGGGGCTGCGGTTCGGGCTGAGCCTGCTGGTCTGGGGCGTGTTCGTGAGGACGGTGGCGGTGTGGCACATCACGTGGTCGGTCAATTCGTTAACGCACCTGTTCGGCTACCGCAATCACGCGACCGGCGACCACAGCACGAACAACTGGTTTGTCGCGCTGCTAACCGTCGGCGAAGGGTGGCACAACAACCACCACCACGACCAGGGCAGCGCCAGCAACCAGCACCGCTGGTGGGAGCTGGACCTGAGCTATTACGAGATCAAAACGCTCGAACGCCTCGGGCTCGCGAGCCACGTGCGGTCGCCTCGGCCGGCACGAGTTACCGCCGGCACCGAGGCGGGCGGGCCGGAATTGCAGAGCAGGCCGGGGTCTGGGGAACGCTCGGGATAAAATCCCGCGGATGCCCGAACTGCCCGAGGTCGAGACGGTCCGGCGGACCCTGGCGCGGCGAGTCGTGGGCCGACGGGTGCTGGGGGTAGATGTGTTGCGGGCGGGCGTCGTGTACGGAATGAGCGAGGGCGGCCGGGGGCCGTCGCAGCGGGCAAGCAGCGGGCGGTCCGGACCGGTAGCGCTGCGGCGGGCGTTGTTGGAGGGTGAGCCGTTGACGGACGTCGGGCGTCACGGCAAGCAGCTAGCGATGCTAAGCCGACGCGGAGCGGGCGTCTGCGTTCACCTCGGGATGAGCGGTTCGCTGCGGGTCGTGGGCCGGCCGACCGACGGGACAGGGGGAGACCACGTCCACGTCGTGTGGCGGCTGAGTGACGGGTCAGAACTGCGGTTCCGCGACCCCCGTCGGTTCGGCGGGCTGTGGACGTTCGCCACCAAAGCCGAGCTCCACGAGATGCGCTGGTCCAAGCTGGGCCCCGACGCATTGACGATCACCCCGGGGCGGCTGCACGCGGGCTTAAGCCGGACGCGGCGGTGGCTCAAGGCGGCGTTGCTGGACCAGCGGCTGGTGGCGGGGCTGGGCAACATCTACGTGGATGAGCTGCTGTTCGCCGTCGGCCTCCACCCCCGGAGGACGGCCGCGGCGGTAACGAAGCCCGAGAGCCGACGGCTGGTGGCGGCGATGCGGCGGTTGCTCAACCGAGCGATCGCGGCGGGCGGCTCGACCCTGCGGGACTACGCCGACGGTGAGGGGCGGCCGGGCGGTTTCCAAACCCGGCATCGGGTTTACGGACGCGGTGGAGAGCCATGCGCCCGGTGCGGCCGCCCGCTGGAGGTGCTTGAAGTAGCCGGCCGAACGACCTGCGCCTGCGGCCGTTGCCAGCGGGTCTGAGGCGTCAGGCACGGTGTTCTATTGAATAAAGAAAGATTGACCTCATCTCCGTATTAAGCCGCGCCGTAATGTGGATAATCCGCGGGATGGGCGACACATGTGCTTTTCTTGAAAGGATTAATGATCTTTTCCGGTCGAGGAATTAGTTGTCGAAATCTCTCGACGCGATGCCGATACCGGCTGTCTGGTTGGGGGATGGGAGCTCGATCTTGCGGGAGCGGCTTGGTGTCTGTCGGGTATCGGGGCTTGGGGTGCGCCTCCGCCGGCGCGAGCGGCCAGGTTCTCCACCTGTATTCCACGGTGTTGGCGATATGCCGGACCAAGGGAAGCGTTCCGGGAGGGATGGCGGATCGCGGCTTATCCAATTCGCCAGACCCGCGCAGCCCGTCAGCGAGCGCTGCGGGGGGTGGTTTTCTCGGACAATGGGTCTAAGCCGATTCGCCCGATCGCCGTTATTCAACCTGAGGCTTGACACGGGGGCGGGCCGTGAAACTTCGGCGTTATGCTTGAGCCCTTGGGCCGACGATCGGCCCCGCGAGAAGGTTATGTGTTGGTGTACCCGCCCATCCCGCTGGTTGCCTAGACGGGTCTTCGCCGCGGCCGCGATCGCGGCCACATTGACGTGTGGCGGGGGGCCGTCGGCCGAGGCGCAGCCGCTGATCGAACGGGTGCCGCCGGACGCCGTGGCGTATTTGGGATGGGCCGGCACCGCGACACTGGCGGACGACTACGCCCAGAGCACGCTCCGAGAGGTCGTCGCCCTGATGGAGCCGGACCGACTCGACGCCGCTTGGCGGCGCGTGGTTCCGGCGCTGCGTCGGGGTCTCGACGGGGCGGACGCCGACTCGGACTTCGACGCCGCTTACCGTCACTTCACCGACCTGTGGGACGCCAGCGTCCGCGGCGCGGTCGCGGCTTATCTCGAGCTCGGACCGGGGGCGCTCGACGACGACTCCCCCCGCCGCCCGTCGGTGCTGCGGTCGCGGGTCCGGCTGACTCTGATGTGGCGGCCCGACACCGGCGACGACCGCGAGGCGTTGCTCGAAGGACTGAAGTATTTTGCCGATCGCACGGTCGTCCCCGCTGAGCTCGACGTCGATGGGCCGGTGCTCACGCTGCGGCTGAACCACGGACCCGTTGCGGCGCCCCCCGGAACCTTCCCCGGGGGTGTCCCCGGAAGTGCCCCCGGAGGTGCCCCCGGAATCACGGTTCCCGATGTCCCGCCGCCGGGCAACGCGGCATTGAGGCAGCGGCCCTCGCTGGCCGACACCGCTCGTTTCGCCGAGGCCTGGTCGGTGCTGGATGAGCCCGGGCCGCTGGCGGTGTACGCCGACCCGTCTGGGCTGCTGCCTTTGTTGCGTGACGTGCTGCTTGATCCGGCTGAGCCGGACCGCGCCCGTGTGCTTGATGGGCTGCTTAACACGCTGCAGCTCGAGCGTCTGGGGCCGTCGGTGGCGACGGCGGGGTTCGACGGCCGTCGGTGGCGCACGCAGGCTTACGTGGCGGCGCCGATGCCCCGCGCCGGGTTGGGCTCGCTGCTCGATGCGCCCACCCTGACCGCCGACGGCCTCGGCCTGCCGCCACGCAACGCCACCTGGGCCGCGGCGCTGTCGCTGGACCCGGGAACACTCGTCGACCTGGCCCGCGCCGCGGCCGGGGCGGCCGGCCCCGACACCGCCGACCGCTTCGAGGGCGGGCTCGCTTCAGCGACGGCCACGCTGGGTGTGGACCTCGAAAACGAGTTGCTCCGCGGGCTCGGCAGCACCTGGTCGATCTACCTCGACCCCGACGCCGCGGGCGACTCGCCCCTGGGGCTCACGCTGGTGAACCCGCTGCAAGACCCCGAGGGCGTAGAACGCGGGCTGCGCGCCGCCCAACAGCTGGCGAATCTGGTGTCGTCGCAGCGAGACGCCGATCTCGAGTGGTCGTGGCGCATCCACACCCAGACCTACGGCGACACGGAGGTGCACACGCTCGCTTCGCCGGCGGTTGCGCCGTCTTGGGCGGTGGCGGGCGGCCGGCTGATCGTGGCCCTGTCGCCCCAGGCGGTGCTCGCCGCGGTGGACCGGATCGAACAGCCCGGTTCGTTGGAGGACCGGGACGATTTTGCCGAGCTGGTCGAACGCATCGGCACCCGCCGGCTCACCTCGGTGGCGTGGATCGATCTGCCCCGCACGGCGGCGACGGCCTACCCGGGACTGCTGATCGCCGAGCACACGTTGACCGGGGTGGCCTCGGGGGTGTCGGGCCAGCCGATGCCCGCGGTGCTGCCGCCGCTGGTGCGCTTGCGGCCGCTGTTGGAGCCGGCGTCAGCGATCGGCTGGGTCGACGACGCCGGGTGGCACTACGACAGCCGGATGCCGTTCCCCGGCTCGACGCTGCTGAGCCCGGCCGCGTCGCTCGCTCCGGTGGCCGGTGGGCTGGGGTACGCCGGCCCCCGGCCATAAAATCCCGCGATGCCTTACGACAAGCGTAACCCCGAGCTGCGGCAAGCGATGGCCCGCATCGCGTTGGCGTTGCCCGGCGTGTTCGAGTCGCCGCAGTGGGGCGGGTGGGTGTACAAGGTGCCCGACCCCGCCTCGGGGAAGGGTCGAGCGAAAGCGAAGATGTTGTGCTACGTCGTTGACGGCAAGAACCACGGCTGGCACTGCCAATTCAAGCTGCCCGGCCGAGACGACGAGGGGCGGGCGGCCGAGGCGGTGAAGCGGCACGCCTGGGTCGAGCCGCACCCGTGGAAGACGCTGGGGCCGTCGGGCTGGGTGGTGGCCCGGCCGCGGACGGCGAAACAGCTCGAGCAGTTGGCGGGTTTGCTTGCCGAGAGCCGGGCGCTGCTGCCGGACACCGAGCCGGAGACTCCGGACGTTCCTGAACTTCCGGGGGCGGGCACCCACGGTTCGCCGGTCGCCCGTCGGATGGCGTCGGTGATGCGGGAAGCGCGCGAACAGGGCTGGGAACACCGCGACCCCGACGCCGCGGCGTTCGACGGCTGAGGCGGTATGCTCGCGGCGTGACGTGGACGCCGATCGTGTTGGGTTATCTGGGGTTGGTCGCGACGATGAGCGTCGTCACGTTTGGCGTGTTCGCGTGGGACAAGCGGCGGGCTCGGAACAGGGGGTGGCGGGTGAGCGAGAAGGCGATGCACACGCTGGAGTTGCTGGGCGGTTGGCCGGGGGCGTGGCTGGCGATGCGGTGGCTGCGGCACAAGTCGGTCAAGCGGAGCTATCGCGTGGTGTGGGGGCTGATCGTGGCGCTGCACGTCGCGGCGTGGGCGTCGGGGTTGTATGTCGCGTGGCGGTAGGCGGCCAAGGGACGCTTCGCGTCACCCGCTAAACAACGTGATTTAGCTCAGTTGCCGGCCGCCCGCGGGAGGGGCGTACCACCAGCAACTAAATTCTACTCGCGGGCGTCGCCGGTCAACTGCAGCCGGTGGTTAGGCCTCCACTTCGATGGTCACCTTGTCACCATCTTTCAGGTCGAAAGCATCGCGTAGCTTGATATCCGTAGCTATCTCAACCACTTCCCAGGGATGATCGCCGTCGCCGCGTTCGTTGGCGTCCGTCCGAAGAATGAACGCGGACCGATCGAACACCCGACAAGGGACAAGATTGATACTCACCGTACCGCCGTATTCCTGTGCTTCAAGGCGAATGGGGTCAGGCGGCAAGCGATACGGTAGTGCGAGCCGCACGTTAAGCGTGCCTGGAAAAAGATCCAAGCCTGTCTTGCGTCGGTAGTGGTCGTGGAGTTTGGCGATCCATTGGCTAAAGTCGCCGATACCGCTTTCGAGATGGCCGACGAGGCTTGCCATACGAGGCCTAACTGGGGTTGGGGTGCGCTTGTAGGTATTACGGGCTTCCGGCCGGGACGTGGGCGCCGACGGTGACCGGGCCGGCGGGGTCGCGGGGCTTGCCGGCGTGGTCGATCGGGAAGACGTGCTCGGGCGTGCCGGCGCCGACGGCTGCGCTGCGCGGGTCGGGCCGGAAGTCCAGGCGGTCGAGCGGCACGACCTTGGCGCGTCGGCTGATCGTTTCGGGCGGCATCCGCCGCAGGCCCGGGGGCTCGGCCAGGCTGTGATCGCCGGTCGAGAAGTCGGTGCCTTTCGTGCCGTGGATCAGGTTGTAGTCGATCGCGATGTCTTCGGACTGGTATCCGCCGACGGCGCGTTTGCCGGGGGCGACGGCGATGAGGTTGTTGAAGACGCGGATGTGGTGGGCCCGGCCCAGTTCGATCTCGTTTTTGATGTTGTCGCGCTGGCCGTTGTAGAGCAGCGTGTTGTGGACGATGTCGGCGTTGTCGGATTCGTAGACGTTGACGCCGCGGCCGCCGTTGAGGAAGCAGACGTTGTTGACGATGAGGATGCGGCCGCTGTAGGGATCGACTTGGCCGCCGCCGATGAGTTCGGACTGGGTGTTCTGGAGGGCGTCGAGGATGATGCCGTTGCCGTCGGAGAACGAGTCGAGGATCCAGAACTTGACGAAGTTGTCGTTCTGGTAGCAGAGGTTGTCCTTGATGACGGTGCGGTAGACGTCCCGGCGGTGGTCGTGGTTGGCGGACTGCCAGACGGAGATGCCGCTCTCGCCCCAGGGGCTGTAGAGTCCGCAGCGGAAGATCTCGTTGTTTTCGATGAGCAGGTAGTCGGCCCGCGCGGTGGCGATGCCGCCGCCGGAGCAGTGGTGGATCTTGTTGTTGCGGAGGATGAGGTGGTGGGAGAAATCGCCGGGCTTGTCGTCGCGGGTGCCCACGCGGATCCCGACGCCGAAGAACCGGCCCTGCGAGAAGTCCGTGCCGTCGTAGGCCTCGGCGTAGGCGACCGCCTCACGGGGGTTGACCTCGTCGCTGCGGCCGTCGATTTCCAGGCCCTCGACGACGAGGTAGTCGGCGGCCTGGATCATGATCCCGCGCAGGCTGTTGAACTCGATGACCGGGGTCTCGCCGGGGTAGTTGGCGAAGCGGACCCAGTTCTCCGCCGTGCCGCCGCGCTGGAGCACCGCGACGGCGAAGTCGCTCTCGTCGTTGTTCTTGTAGGTGCCCTGACGGATGAGCACCGTGTCACCGGGGTTCACGCGGTCGGCGGCCGCCTGGATGGTTTTGAGCGGGTCGGCTTCCGTGCCGTCTGCCGAGTCGCTACCCCGCGGCGAGACCACCCACGTCCGCCCGGTCAGGCCGGTCTCGGCGATGTCGTAGCCCAGCTCCTGTCCATCGCCTCCGGCTTGGGCCCACGCTTGTCCCCCGATCGCGGCGGTGCACCCCACTAAGAAGAGACACGCCAACGAGGAGACGCACCAAGATTTCCAACCGTTTGACCGTCGCATGCGACCTCCAAGTCCGGCATAAACGAAACAGGAAAGACCGTGAAGACGAAACGGCGGGGTGTTGCCGAAACAAGCTTCGAGCCGAAGAACACTCGCGCAAGAAACAAAAATTAAACGATGAATAAATGTAGCCCCTCGTCTCCCCACCGACAAGCGGTCGGGATCGACTTCTTTTTTGTCTCGGACCAGAGGACTTTTCTCCGGCAGATCGTTGGGTTCTGATTCTGCGCCCAACCGGTTGCCCGCTACACGCCCGACCGCTACAACGCTCTATCCCAATCGAATCTCCAGGAGTGCTCCGCATGGCCGATTCACCCCTCCGCGTCACCGTCTGGCACGAGTACCGCCACGACAACCCCGACTCTCCCAAGCCCAGCGATACAAGCGTAAAGCTCTACCCCGACGGCATGCACGGAGCGATCAAGTCGGCGATCGAGCAGCACCTGGGCCCGGACGTGGCCGTCACCCTCGCCACCCTCGACCAGGACGACGACCACGGCCTGTCCGACGAACTCTTGGCCAACACCGACGTGATGACCTGGTGGGGCCACTGCGCCCACGGCCTGGTCAAGGACGAGGTCGCCCAAAAAGTGGCCCAGCGGGTCCGCGAAGGCATGGGCCTGGTCGTGCTCCACTCGGGCCACTACGCCAAGCCGTTCAAGCTCCTGATGGGGACCAACTGCCACCTCAAGTGGCGCGAAGCCGGCGAGACCGAGCGCCTCTGGAACGTCAGCCCGGGCCACCCCATCACCGCCGGCATGTCCCGCGACTTCATCCAGCTCGACCGGACCGAGATGTACGGCGAGCACTTCGACATCCCCGACCCCGACGAGCTGGTCTTCGTCTCGTGGTTCGAGGGCGGCGAGGTCTTCCGCTCGGGCTGCGTGTGGAAGCGCGGCGCGGGCAAGGTGTTTTACTTCCGACCGGGCCACGAGACCTTCCCGATCTACCACCACCCCGAAGTCCGGCGGGTGATCGCCAACGGCGTGAAGTACGTCGCCCCGCCGGTCGGGCTGGAGAAGCCGATCCCGGCGGCCTGGAACGAGCCCCCCCGCGAATACGGCGCGCAAACCCCCGGCGGCGTCGTGCCCTACCGTCAGGGTTCGCCGAACATCGACCCGCCGCTCGAGCCGATCGACTCGGACCACGAGGTCGACGCGTCGCTGCACGACCACCAGTAGCCCGTTGGCCCCCCGGCGGGGACCTCGATACGCCCACCGGTCATCGACTTGCCAAAGAGCGGGTCCGTCGGCTCGTCCCGGCCGCGGGTCGCGGCAAACGCCGCGGGCGGGAGTGCGGCGGGTCTGACCGCCGCGTGAGCCGTGCTGCCCTCGACCGGTGACGTGGGGGATGCGATCCGGGAGTGTCGCCCGGCGAGGCATGCTCACCCGCGAACGCCGACGCCCCAAACACCCGCCGCCGTCGGGCGGGGGTCACGTGTGCACCGACCCGGCCGGTCGGGTTGTTGACGGGGCGGTCCTCGCCGAGGCTTACGCGCCCGGTCGCACCCGGCGGCCGATGTGCTTCTACGAAGGGGCGCGGCGCAACCGTGGTGCGCACCTCGGTGGCGTTCGTCGTCGTCGGGCGGCGGCAGGTCGTGGTGCGAAAAGCGGTTGGGGAATGTTTGATGGGGGCGGTTTTGTGTCGAGGTCGGGCGCGTTTTTGTGCGCGCCGCCCCGATACTCAGGTGGCCGCCGCGGCCCGCTTCCGGGGGTCGGGGTGGACGAGGGTGTAGGCGACGGGCACGAGCACCAGCGTGATCAGCATCGACGCCAGCAGCCCGCCGATCACCGCGCGGGCCAGCGGCGCCTGCGCGTCGGCCCCCTCGCCGATGCCCAACGCCAGCGGCATCAGACCCAGCATGGTCGTCGCCGAGGTCATCAGGATGGGACGCAGCCGACGCCGACCCGCCTCGATCACCGCGTCGCGGGACGACCGGCCCGCGTCCCGCCGCAGCGTCCCGGCCTGGTCGACCAGCAGGATCGCGTTGTTCACGACGATGCCCGCCAGCATGATGCAGCCCATGTAGCTCTGCACGTTCAGCGTCGTGTCGGTCAGGAACAGCGTCACCAACACCCCCACCGCCGCCATCGGCACCGACAGCATCACCACCAGCGGGTCGCGCAGCGACTCGTACTGGCTGGCGAGCACCATGTAGACCAGCCCGATCGCCAGCGCGATGCTCAGCCACAGCTCGCGGGCGGCCTTCTGTTGCTCCTCGTAGGTGCCGGCGACCGACAATTCGTAGCCCACGGGCCGGGGGATCGCCGCGAGGCGGGACTCGATGTCGGCCGCGACCGAGCCCATGTCCCGGCCCTCGACGTTGATCGAAACCGCCAGCTGCCGCTGACGCTCCTTGCGGCCGATGACCACCGGACCCCGGCCCGCCTCGTTCGAGACCAGGTTCCGCAGCGACACGTCCCGGCCCGCCGGCGTCCGCAGCGTCAGGCCGAGCACCTCGTCGACCGGCAGCCGCCGGGCGTCGGCCAACTGCACCCGGATCGGGATGCTGTCGCCGCCCGAGCGGAACTCGCCCGCCAGCCGGCCCGACACCGCGGTTTCGAGCGCCTCGGCCACGTCGCGGACGGTCAGCCCCAGGTCGGCGGCCTTGGCGCGGTCGATGGTGAGCCGTTCCTGCGGCCGGCCCGTGCGTCGGCCGGCGTCGGCGTCGGTCACGCCCGGCACGTCCGCCACCGTCGCCGCCACCCGGTCGGCCAAGACCCCCAGCGTCTCCAGGTCCGGGCCGCGGACCTCGACCGACACGCCCCCGCCGCTGGGCAGGATCCGGTTGAGCAGGTTCTGCCCGCTCGCGGCCCACGCCGAGATCCTCATCCCCGGGATCGTGCCCCGCAGCGTTTCGCGCAGCGCCTCGGCCACCTCGACGTTGGACCGCTCGCGGTCGGTCGCCGGCGTCAGCGTCACGTCGATCGTGCCGCGCCCGCCGGACCGCGGGTCCCAGCTCGAAGCGCCCACGTTGGCGATCCGGGCGACCGCTTCGGGCACCTCTTCCTTGACGACCGCTTCGAGCCGACGCGTCTGCTGGTCGACCAGCCCCAGCCGGGTGCCGATCTCCATCTCGCCGCGCACGCCGACCTTGCCCTCGTCCGTCGCCGGCAGGAACTCCGAGCCGATCAACGGCGTCAACGCCGCGCTGAGCCCGAGCAGCACCGCCGCGCCCAGCAGCGTCAACGCCCGCCGCCCCAGCGCCCCGGTCAGCACGTCCCGGTACACCCCCTGCAACCCGCTCATGGCCCCACGGCTCTCTGACGGGATCGAGCGTTCTGCGGTTTTATCTTCCGGGGGCGGGGGCGGTCCGTCTCGGCCCTCGACGCGCCGCACCAGCCGCGCCGCCAGCATCGGCACCAGCGTCAACGACACCAGCAGCGAACACGAAAGCGCGGTCACCACGACGAACGCCAGCTCACGGAAGAGCAGCCCCGACACGCCGCGCACGAACACCAGCGGCAGGAAGATCACCAGCGTCGTCGCCGTGCTCGCGACGATCGCCATCGCCACCTCGCCCGCTCCGCGGACCGACGCCACCGACGCGTCCTCGCCCTCTTCCTTCTCCCGCCTGAAGATGT
>JBCBSA010000029.1:0-14673 GCA_039819425.1 Planctomycetota bacterium | reverse complement strand
GGATGTGGGCGACGACCTGGGCGCCGTGGGCGGGGGGGTTGGAGTAGTTGCGGCGGACGGCGGCCTTGACGCGGCTCATCACCGCGGCGGCCTGGTCGGCGGCGGCGGTGACGACGGTGAGGGCGCCGACGCGGTCGCGGTAGAGCCCGAAGTTCTTCGAGTAGCTCGAACAGACCAGCAGCTCGTCGCACGCGTCGGTGACGGCCCGCAGCCCGGCGGCGTCTTCGTCGAGGCCCCGGCCGAAGCCCTGGTAGGCGAAGTCGACCAGCGGCAGCAGGCCGCGCTCGGCGACGGTGGCGGCGATCGTGGCCCACTGCTCGGGCGAGGGGTCGACGCCGGTGGGGTTGTGGCAGCAGCCGTGGAGGAGGACGACGTCGCCGGCGGGGATGCGTCCGCGGACGGTGTGGAGCAGGTCGTCGAGCCCCAGGGCGTAGCCGGCGCCGTCGAGGTAGGGGTAGCCGGCGGTGGGGACGCCGGCGGCTTCGAAGATGCCTTGGTGGTTGGCCCAGGTCGGGTCGGGCAGCCAGACGGTGGCGCCCGGGTGGTTCTGGTGGAGGTAGTCGGCGGCGACGCGGAGGGCGCCGGTGCCGCCGGGGGTGTTGGCGGTGCGGGCCCGGCCGCCGTCGACGAGGGGGCTGGCGTCGCCCCACAACAGCGCCCGGACGGCGCGGCCGAAGCCGGGGTCGCCGTCGATGGGCATGTAGCCCTTGCTCGCTTCCTGATCGAGCACGGCCCGCTCGGCGGCCTTGACCGACTCGAGCACGGGGGTCTTGCCATCGGCGTCCTTGAACACGCCGACGGAGAGGTTGATCTTGGCGGGGTTGGGGTCGGCGGCGTAGGCCTCGCTGATGCCGAGGATTGGGTCGGGCGGGGTGGGGGTGACCTGGTCGAGCATCGCGGGTTTCCGGGGCGGCCGGGGTTCCGGGGGACCGGGGGTTCCGGGGGGGCGGGTAAGTTCCGGGGGCGGGGCGCGTCGTTGCGCGGTGGGTGATTGGCTAACGTTTGAGCCTAGCGTGGTCCCGCGGACGCGGCAATGCGGTTTTGTCGCGGTGCGCGGCACACGCTAAGTTGGCGGCCTACTTCTGCGGAAAGGGTTTGTTGATGGACCGTGTGCGATTCGGGGTGATCGGGGCCGGCGGCAGCATGGCCGGGTTGCATATCCGCACCTTCGACCAGATCGACGGGCTGGCGTTCACGGCCGCGTCGGACGTCGACGCCGACGCCCTGGCTGAGGTCGTCGAGGAGCACGGCGTCCGCGGCTTCGCCGACGCCTCGGCGATGATCGGGTCCGGCGAGATCGACGCGGTGCTGATCGCCTGCCCGCACTACGACCACCCGCGGTTCGCGATGGAGGCGTTCGACGCTGGGGTGCACGTGCTGTGCGAGAAGCCCGTCGCCGTAACGGCCCGAGCGGCGCAGGAAGTCAACGACGCCTACGCCGCCGCCCGCAAGAAACACCCCGGCCTCATCTTCGCCGGCATGTTCAACCAGCGGACCAACCCCGTCTGGAAAGAGATCAAGCGCCTCTGCGAACACGGCGGCGTCGGCGAGCTGATGCGCGTCTCGTGGACGATCACCACCTGGTTCCGCACGCAGACGTACTACGACTCGGGCGGCTGGCGGGCGACCTGGGCCGGCGAGGGCGGCGGCGTGCTCATCAACCAGTGCCCGCACAACCTCGACCTCTTCCAGTGGTTCGTCGGCATGCCGTCGCGTGTCCACGCCCACGTCAGCCTCGGCAAGTACCACCACATCGAGGTCGAAGACGACGTCACCGCGGTCCTCGAGTTCCCGAGCGGTGCCGTGGGCACCTTCGTCACCTCCACCGGCCAGTCCCCGGGCATCAACCGCCTCGAGATCGTCGGCGAGCTCGGCACGATCATCTCCGACGGCGCCTCGCTCACCCACCGCCGCGCCGAGCAGCCCGTCTCCGAATACTGCCGCACCAGCAAAGAGCGCTCCGGCAGCGTCCCCGTCACCGACCTCGCGATCACCCCCGCTTCCCCTTCCGGGGGCGGGGGCGAGCACCAGCGTGTCACCGCCAACTTCGTCGAGACGCTCCTCGCCGGCGGCACGCAGGACGACCTCGTCGCCCCCGGCACCGAGATGATCTACGGCCTGGAGCTGGGCAACGCCATGCTCATGGCCGGGCTCACGAAGCAGCCCGTCGACCTGCCCACCGACCGCGCCGCCTTCGCCGCGCTGATCGAAGAGCTCAAGGCCAAGTCGACGTTTGAGAAGAACGAGACGGTCGCGACGTCGAAGGACCTGGCGGGTAGTCACTGAGCGCCGTAGGCGGCGGGGGCACCGAACCCCTGACCCGCGGGTGTGTCTTCGATCACCTCGTCCTCGGGGTCGCCGCCGATCACGAGCCCGCTGTCCTCTTCTTTACGCTCATTGGCCACGCCGCCGTCGTCCTCTAGATCCGGCCCGACGCTGTAGATCACCGGCCGTCCATCGATGACGACATACCTCAGCGGTTCGCCGGAATAGCCGTCGATCGGCACCGCGTCGAGCCAGTCCGGGACAAGGTCGTCGAGGGCCTCGGGGTAGTTGCCGTGCTCGGCCCGGTAGCCCGCGACCGCGATCGCGACCGGGGCGATGGCGGTCACTTGCCGGGCCTGGTCTTCGGTGCGGTTGGCGGCGCCGAGCGCGGGCAGCAGGATGCCCGTCAGCAGGTCGCCGACGAAGTGGCTCACCGCCCACCGGGACAGCGGCCGCGGGCCGTGCGTGACCACCGCCATCACCTCCGGGCGGAACATCACCTGTTGCGTGTGTTGCCTGACGGCCTCGATCGACTCGTCCCACCGCTCGATCGCGGCGATTTTTTCGAGGGGGTCTTCTAAGCGGCTGACCCGTTCGAGTTCGTCGTAGTGCCGGTTCACGCGGCGGAGGATCACGTTCAGGTCCAGCCCCCGCAGCGGGGCGACGCGGTTGATGGCCGCGATATCGCCCAGCCCCAAATCGCGGAGGGCGTCCGGCTTGCTGATGGCGAAGACCATCGCGTCGAGGCTGCCGAAACGCTCGTGGAATTCATACGTTTCGGTGAGCGGTCGGACCGGCGGCAGCGCGGCGAGGTCTTGCGCCATCCGCCGGGCCATCGCCGGCGTCAGGTCGGGGGACGCCAAGAGTTCTTCGAGGAGTCCGTTGCTCAACGCCTCGATCGAGATGCCCACGAGGTGATCGATGAGGACGCCCCGCCGCATGTGTCGCCCCAGGCGGTACGCCGCGAGGTTGTCGGCCCAGGCGGCTTCGGGGTCGCCCTCACCGAGGCGGTGCATCGCCCGGGCACGCCACAACCGGGCGATCGAGCGGCCGTGTCCTAGGTGCGGGAGCAGCGTGCCGATCAGCGGCTCGTCGGCCCCGTTCGTGAACGGCACGAAGTAGTGCGGTTTGCGAGTCGCTTCGGCGAGCCGGTCGAGCAGGCCGGCGTGGTCCGCCAGCCAGCGGGCCTCGTCGGGGTGGTCCGCGGCGGTCCAGGGCACGGAGGGCAAAAAGAAGATCGTGTCGGGCAACTCCGGCAACGGATCGAAGCGCGCTTCGGGGTCATCGACGCCCATCGAGGTCAGCCGTGCGATCGGGTCGAAGTCGTCGCCGAAACGCTCGACGGACATCGTGGCGAAGAGGTCGACCGCGAAGTTCGTCTGGGGCTCGACGCCTACGCCGAAGCGTTCGTTGAGGTAGGCGGCGTAGTCGGGCGTGCCGTCGGGGCGGGCGGGGCCGGCGATGACCGTGGTGTCGGGGGCGAAGCGGAGCGGTGGCGGCGGGGACGGCAGCTGCACCGTCAGCAGGTACGTCACCATCAGCGGCAGCTCAAGCATCGGCGGTCTCGGGGGGCTTCGCGGTTTCCGGGGCTTCCGGGGCGGGGGAGGGTGTCACACGGTAGACCGCGGATTCGGTCACCACGGCGTCGACGGCCCAATCATGGGACTCGGCGGGCAGGTCGTCGAGCAGCTGGCTCTCCAGCGACAGGCCCACGGCGAACGCGGCGGGGTGGGCGGCGAGGTAGCGGTCGTAGAAGCCCCGGCCTTGGCCGAGGCGGTGACCGGTGGCGGGGCAGAAGGCGACCCCCGGAACAACGACCACTTCAGGGTTTTGGTTCAATGGTGCGCCGTGCCGCGGCGCGAGGACGCCGAAGGCGGCGGGGGCGAGGTCTTTGAGCGAACGGATCGGCACGGCGTCCATCCCGCCGTTGGCCGGGTCGGTGACGCGGGGCACGGCCACGGTCTTGCGCATCGCCCAGAGGTCCTCGATCAGCGTGTACGTCTGCACCTCGCCGTCGGCCGAGGCGTAGACGAAGACGCACTTCGCCGCGGCGATCTCCGGCAGCGCCAGCACCCGGCTGCGCACCCGGTCGGACGCGGCGTCGAGGGCCGTGGGGTCGAAGGCTTCGCGGCGGGCCCGGTACGTCCGGCGCAGGTCGGCTTTGGTCGGCATGGGATGAACCTTGGAGATGATTAGCCTTGGGGGTGGTTCCGGGGTGAGTGGATACACCTAAGGCACCCCCGGGCAGAGCCCGGGGCTAACGGTCGGCCCGGCGCTCATCCCTGAAACAGCCGGGCCTCTTCTTCGTCCGCGGCGTGCTCGGCCGTCGGGTCGATCTGAAGGTAACGCTTGAGCACCGCCACGGCCAGATAAATCAGCGGCGTGTCGACCAACGCCGCGACCAGCTTGAACACGAAGCCCGTGGCGATGAACAGCCACAGCTGGGGCCAGATCGCCTCGCCGTCGTCCACCGGCAGGGCCCGGGCGTAGAAGTGCGTGATCGTGATCACCGCGAACGTGTCGACGAACTGGCTGACGATCGTCGAGCCGTTGTTGCGCAGCCACAGGTGCTTGCCCTTGGTGAGCCGCTTCCAGAAATGGAAGACCTGCACGTCGATGAGCTGCGCGGCGAGGTAGGCGACCATCGACGCGGAGACGGCGGCGAGGGTGAGGAACCGGACCTGGTAGAACGTCCAGCCGTTCTCGTCGTACAGGCCCTTCTCGGGGTTCCACTCGGGCGGCGGGGGCATGCCGGTCACGGGGTCGTTGGGGACGAAGCCCGGGAGCTCGCCGGCGATGAACATGACCGACACGACCCAGAGGTTGAGCAGCAAGCCCACGAGGACCAGGAAGTTCGCGCGTTTTCGGCCGTAGAACTCGCTGATGAGGTCGGTGCAGAGGAAGGTGAGCGGGTAGGGCAAGACGCCGACCGCCACGGCGAAGGTGTACCGCCCGACGACGCCCCAGTTGAAGCCCGCGCCGGGGTCGTAGCTGGCCAGGACGATGAAACGGCTGACGCCCAGGATGTTGAGCATCGTCAGCGTGCCGAGGAACAGCCCCGCCATGACGAGGAACACGCGTTCGCGGCGGAGGTGGAGGACGGCGGGGCTGGGGTTGGACACGGACGGTTCCTGCGGCGGAGGAGTCGGGCCGGGGTCGGGGGGATGCTAAGGCGCTCGGGGCGGCGTTACAATTTACGGGGGGTCACGGTCGTGCCGACCCGCCTTGCTCAAGAACCGTCGAGGAGTCCCGCCATGCCCGAGCCCGCGTCCGCCTCCGCCCGCCAGTCCTCGATCTACGACGGCGACGGCGACGAGCTGATCGTCGACGCGCAGTTCAGCGAGAAGCTGACGATCATCCCCGACGGCAAGCCCAGCAGCCGGCCCGACGCGACGCCCCGGCTGCGGATCATGTGGGGTCAGCACCTGCTCGACGACCTCTTGGCTGGGCGGTACCGCACGCTGGTCTGCGCGGTGAACGCCACGGACAACAGCCACGGCATCGTGTCGCAGTTGGCCAGCCTGCTGCCCACGTCGATGTGGACGCCCAAGGTCGTGACCGAGCACGCCCAGCGGTTCGCCGGGGCCCAGCAGACGTCGGTGGTGAAGTACGACATGGACGCGCTGGAGGTCTTGGCGCTCCTGCGTCCCGAGGGGCAGCCGACGATGACGCTGGCCGACCTGGGCCACGGCTTCGAGGTCGTCGCCGAGATGCTGCGCCGCAAGACCGAGCGGCTGCCCACGGCGTCGGTGTCGTTCCTGGGGGCGCGGGCGAATCGGCTGACGGCGGGTGTTTCAGATGCCGAACCGAGTTTCGAGGCGGTGCTGCGGACGATGAGCGAGGCGGGCTTCGCCGGCGACGTGTACCCGGCGCCGTGGATGTGGGACAGCCAGCCCACCGCCTTGTATGCCCGCTACCCGTTCCCCGAATCGGTCGAGCAGGTGCGCAGCGGGGGGTTTTAGGCCCATTCAGCCCCCGGTGAGTCGCCGGGGACGCTTCCGGGGGCGCTTCCGGGGGCCGCCCCGGGTCGTTGACCGGGGCTCAATGAACATCCCCCCGTCCTTGGCCCGTGGTCGGGACGGTGGACGATATACTTCTGCTGGCATGAACGACCCCACGCTCGCCGAGGCCGTGCAGTCGACCCGCTTCCCCGTGGACGCGTTTGTCTTCGTGCAGCGGGGGCTGGACTTCACGGTCCGTCGGACCCACGGCGAGCTCGACGACGACTACGACCCCCGCGACCCGGACCAGCCCAGCCGACACGTCTCGGGCAAGATGCTCTGCGAGGGGCTGCGCGACTTTGCGTTGCAGCAGTACGGCCTGCTGGCCGGCACGGTGCTGCGGCGCTGGCACGTCACGCGCTGCGAAGACTTCGGGCAGATCGTCTTCGCCATGGTCGAGTCGGGGATGATGCACAAGACCGACGACGACTCGATCGACGACTTCCGCGACGTCTTCTCGTTCCGCGACGCGTTCGGGGACGGGGCGCTGTCGCTGAATTGAGCCGCCAATCTTCAACTTCATCGTTGTGGCAAGCCCACGTTCGGCGAACGTGGGCTTCTTTGGGTTGAAGTTCGCAGAGGTGGCCGACGGGGAGTCGCCGTCTGCCGTTATCCTGCGTCCAACCTTTTGATCGAGGAGCCACGCGATGGACGACAACGCCACGGCGGGACCCGCCCCCGAGCCGGCCGTCGAAAAGCCGACCGAACCGAAGAAGAAGCGGGGAGACGTGGCCCCGCTGTTCCGGGGGAAGTACGTGTGGCAGCAGCGCTGGTTCCAGATGATGCTGGCGGCGCTGGTGATCTTCCTGGTGTTGTCGTTCGTGGTGCCGGGGGTCCTGGGGGTGCTGTACGCGGTGCGTTCGGTGCTGGTGCCGGTGCTGGTGGGGCTGGCGTTGGCGTACATCTTCAACCCGGTGCTGCGGGCGGCCGAGCGTCGGCTGAAGGTGGGGCGGCTGGCGGGGACGATCTCGCTGATGCTGATGGCGTTGGTGGTGGTGGCGGTGATGCTGGTCACGGCGGTGCCGCTGACGATCAGTCAGGGCAGCAGCCTGATCGAGACGGTGCGCGAGGCGTACCCGCGGTACATCGACCGGGTGCTGGCGCAGATCGACACGCCCGAGGCCGAGGAAGCGGTCGAGCCGGTGGCGGAGGCCGGGGGCGGGGTGCCGGCGGACGAAGGCGACGACGCAGAGTCTGACGGGGTCGAGACCGCCGAGGACAACTCGTTGGTCGATCGCTTCATCGACCCCGACCGCAACCGCCGTCTGCTGGAGCTGAGCGTCGAGCGGATGAAAGAACTCGACGCCCAGATGATCGCGGGCTGGGCGCTGCAGTCGCTCGACGTCGGGGTCGGCCTGGTCGGCTCGGCGATCAGCTTCACGAGCTACCTGCTGATCTCGTCGGTGGTGGTGGCGTTCTGTTTCTTCTTCTTTGCGTGGAAGTTCGACGCGATCCTGGCGTGGTTCGAGCCGTTCATCCCGGCGCACTCGCACGACCGGACGCTCGACATGCTGCGGAAGATGGATCAAGCCGTGTCGTCGTTCGTGCGGGGGCGGGTGATCCAGAGCGTGGTGATGGCGACGGTGTTGGCGATCGGCTGGCCGTTTGTCGGCGTGCCGTACTGGTTCTTGTTGGCGGTGTTGACGGGCCTGATGAACCTGGTGCCGTTCCTGCCGGCGGCGGGGTGGCTGCTGGCGTTGGTGCTGACGGTGATGACGACGCTGGCGAACGGGGGCGACGTGACGGTGGCGTTGGTGCTTTGGCCGACGGTGGTGTACTTCGTGGCGCAGGGGCTGGACGGGTACGTGATCGAGCCGATCGTGCAGGGCAAGGCGACGAACCTCGACCCGCTGTCGGTGCTGCTGGTGGTGCTGGTGGGCGGGTCGCTGGCGGGCCTGCTGGGGATGCTGCTGGCGATCCCGCTGGCGGCGTGCGTGAAGATCCTGGCCAAGGAGATGCTGCTGCCGAAGCTGCGGGGGCTGGCGTCGGAGGCGTGACCCCCCCCGGGGGGAATCCCCGGAATCCCCGGGGATTTCCGTAACTACCCGGCGCTGGCGGGCTCGGGCTGCGGTTCGGTTCCGGGTGCGGGTGCGGAGTCTTCGCTGGTTTCAACCGGGTTCAGGCGCGACTGCACCTCGCGGACGATCTGCTGGATCGGCTCGCGCTGCGACTTGAAGTCGTCGAGCAGCACCTTCCGCTCGTCGCCGCGGTCGTCGCGGTAGTGCAGCCAGGCGATGCCCTTGGTCTTCCAGCGGGCCTCGTTCAGCCGCTCGATCCGGTCCCACGGGACGGTGTGTCCGCCGCTGGCGGTGAGCCCGTCGCCGTCCATCGCGACCCACCGCCGGGTCTCGGTGACGAGCTTGAACAGGAAGAAGAGCCCGATCGGGAAGACGAGGCCCGCCATGAGGAACTGGGTGAGCACGTCCTGCGGGGTCCGTTTCTTGGGTGCCTTTTCGTCCCAGCCGTTCTCGGCGGCGACGCGTTTCCACTCGTCGGGGTAGGTCTGGGGGAAGTCGGCTTCGAGTTGACGGAACGTGTTGTAACGCTCGACCTGGGCCGGGTAGGTGACGAAGCCGTCCTTGAGGCACAGCACCCCGAAGCCGAGCATGAGGACGGTGATGAGCACCAGACGCCAGCGGTAACCGGAACTGATGGTGGCTTTGGTCGTTTGCATCGCGATGGACTTCCGCACGGAAAAAAAGAAAAACGTGAATTGATCGCCCCCCCCGGAATCCCCCGGAACCCCCGGGATCCCCCAGAACCTCCCGGAAACCCCCGCAATCTCTCGGACCCCACGGCCCCGTTCTAAGAGATCGGCGATCGGCCGGTCGGGGCTCGACCCGCCGGGGGGTTAAAGCACCTCGCCGACTTTCTCCAGGGCCCGGCCCCACCAGTGGGTGACGGCCACCTTGGCCATCGGCCGATCCAGCAGTTTGGCGAACCCGCCTTGGGCGACTTTCCGCCGGGGGATGCGGGGCAGGTTCCGCTCCTCGGCCAAAGCCCAGGACAGGAACGCGCTGGTCTCGGCGATGGCCTTCTGCCGCGCGTCACGCGGGGCTCGGCCTCCGGGGTTTCGGGCGAATGCAACCAAGCCTGCCTCGGCTTTCTCGTCGTCGGCGACGGATCGGAAAGGACGCGGCGACCGCCCCTGCGGGCCGCGAGAGATGCTTAACCTATTCTGGCCGACTCTCGGCGGTTTTCAACCCCGGGGCGTCGGAAAGTAGGGGGGTCACGGGTCGGCCCACCGGCCGCGGCCGTCGTGCCGGGCCTGGGCCTCGAGCCGGGCGTAGCGGTCGAGGTGGCGGTGGGGCCAGCGGTCGTCGGCCCGGGCGAGCCCCTCGGCCAGCAGCGTCTCGTTGAGCACCTCGCCGTCGGGCAGCGTGACGAACGCCAGCAGCCGGCCGTAGAAGTCGCGGATGCGGCGCGGCTCGAGGGTGATCGTCACCTCTCGGCCCAGCGCCAGGCCGCGGGCCGTATCGGTCGCTTCCCGGGCCCACGGCTCGGCGGGCCGGGCGGGCACGGCGTGGGGCCGGCCCATCTCCGGCGTGTCGATCCCCCACAGCCGGACCCGCGTCGTCGGGCGGTCGCCGTCGGGCACGTCGAGGTCCAGCGTGTCGCCGTCGACCACCGCGACGACGCGGAACGTCCGCCCCTCGTAGCGGTGCGGATCGCTCCCGGCCAGCAGCAGCCCGCCCCGGCGGTCGGCGATCGCCAAGACCAGCAACGCCACCAGCACCGCCGCGGCGACCGCCCGTCGCCGTCGTCGTCGGTGCGTCATGAACGTGCGCGGCCCGAAACGCGGCACGGTGCGGCGACGTCTTCGGGAACGCTTGGGCATGTCGCCATGCTACCGCCCGCCTCGCTCCGTCAGGCCAACACGTCCAGCAGCGACCCGACGAGGTGGCTGGCCAGCACGGTGGGCCGGTACTCGGTGCGGACCTCGACCTCGGGCCGCGGCGGAGCGGGTGGCAACTCGGCGATCGACAGGTGTAGGGGTGTCTCTGGAAGCGGCCCTTCGGCCGTACAAGAACACACCTCTCTCGACGCGACAAATCCATCGGTCGCCAACCGCAGCGTCGGGGCCTCGACCTGTTCCTGCCGTGGCCGCGGCCCGAACGGATCGAACCGTTCCGGCCCGAAGCGGGACTGTTGGATCAACTGCACCGTCAGATTCGTCCGGGGATCGACTCTCACCCCCGGAAGGGGGCAACGGCGAGGCCGGAACCCTCGGTGAATCGCAAGCGCGGCGGAAGCCGTGGCTTACGGGGAATTACGCGGGATCGCCGGCGTGCGGTCTGGGCCGGATGTCGCCGCCACGCGACACCGGCGTTGTCCTAGCATGACCGCCATGCGGACGGCCGACCTCGACTTTGACCTCCCCGACGACTGCATCGCCACCGCCCCGGCCCAGCCGCGCGACGCCGCCCGGCTGATGGTGATCGACCGCGCCACGGGCCGGGTCCAACACCGCCGCGTCCGCGACCTGCCGACCCTCGGCGTCTTCGCGCCGGGCGACCTCATGGTCGTCAATCAGACCCGCGTCCTGCCGGCGTACCTCACCGGCACCCGCGCCGCCACCGGCGGCAAGATCACCGGCCTCTTCGTCCAGGCCGACGGCCGCGATCAGTCGTGGCACGTCATGCTCGAGTCCCGCGGCAAGCTCCAGCCCGGCGAAGCCGTCGACTTGACGGGTCCGACCGACACGAAGCCCGGTGCTCAACTGAAACTCGTCGAGTCACTCGGCCGCGGCCAATGGAAAGCCGAGGTCCACGCCGACGGCCCCACCGACCCGCCTACGCTTCTGGGCCGGATCGGGCAGACCCCGTTGCCGCCGTACATCCGCAAAGCCCGTCGTGCGCGGGAGCAGCCCGTCAACCAGGCGGAGGACGCCGATCGTTACAACACCGTCTACGCGGCGGACCATGCCGAGGCCAATCTTCCGGGGGCGGGGGGGGTGGCGGCGGCGACGGCGGGGTTGCATTTCACCGAGCCGTTGTTGGCGGCGATGGAGGCGGCGGGGGTGCAGCGGGTGGCGGTGACGCTGCGGGTGGGGCTGGGCACGTTTCTGCCGGTGCAGACCGAGGTGATCGAAGACCACCCGATCCACGACGAGTGGATCGACGTGACCCCGGAAGTGACCGCGGCGCTGCGGGAAGCACGAGCGAACGAGAGGAGCGTGTGGGCGGTGGGGACGACGACGGTGCGGACGCTGGAGAGTTTGCCCGAGCCGATCGACGGCGTGGAGCGTTACACGGCCGAGACGGGGTTGTTTATCACGCCCGACGCCGTGGCCGAGGGGCGGTTCGCGTTCCGGTTCACGGATCGGCTGATGACGAATTTTCATCTGCCGCGGTCGACGCTGCTGGCGATGGTCGCGGCGCTGCCGGGGGTGGGCGTCGATCGGCTGCTGGGCTGGTACCGCGAGGCGATCGACGAGGGGTACCGGTTCTACTCCTACGGCGACGCGATGCTGATCGTGTAGCGCCCAACGGCTACACTCGCCGCCATGCCGCTGGACCAGCCCAATGACGTCGAGGCCGCCCTCGATACCGACCGGGGGTCGGACCTGGCGATGCCCCTGGGCGAACACCTCGACGAATTGCGGGCCCGGCTGATCTACGCCGGGATCGGGATCGCGGCGGCGGCGGCGGTGACGTTCGCCTTCGGGTTCCGGCTCATCGGCTGGCTCGCCCAGCCGCTCTTGCAGGCGCAGGACACGATGGGCTTCCCGACGCAGACGCTGGTGCTCGATCCCACGGCGGGGTTCACGAGCGTGTACCTGCCGGTGTCGCTGATCGCGGCGGTGCTGCTGGCGTCGCCGTGGGTGATCTATCAGGGGTGGAAGTTCGTGTCGGTCGGGCTGTACCACCACGAGCGGCGGGCGATCTACATCCTCACGCCGTTTAGCACGCTGATGACGGCGGCGGCGGTGGCGTTCACGTATTACGTGCTGCTGCCGGTGAGTCTGATGTTTTTCTTTCAGTTCGCGTCGCGGTACCCGCCGGTGGACCTGACGGTGCGCAACCCGGTCATCGACCTGCTGCGCGAAGCGTATGGACCGGGGGCCGGGGTGAGCGGCATCGATGTCACGCCCCCGCAAGCTGAGACCGTCTCGGAACTCCCGAGGTTCCCCGTCCTCGACGAGGACCCGGCCGACGCGGCCGAAGGCTCGGTGTGGTTCAACGGCCGGGAGGGCAAGCTCAAGGCGACGGTCAACGGCACGGTGCGGGTGATGGCGATGCAGAGCGACAAGCTGATCGCGCCGATGCCGTCGCTGGGGCAGTACGTGCGGTTCGCGGCGATGACGATGCTGGGGGTGACCGCGGCGTTCCAGCTGCCGGTGGTGATGCTGGTGGCGGGGTGGACGCGGCTGTTCGACCCGCGGTCGATCGCGTCGCTGCGGAAGTACGCGTTCTTCGGGGCGTTCGCGGTGGGGGCGGTGCTGACGCCGACGGACCTGGTAAGCATGGTGGTGCTGGCGTTGCCGCTGTACCTCTTGTTCGAGGTGGGGCTGGTGGTGATGAAGCTGGGCGACCGCCGCCGGACGCCGCTGCCCGACGACACGTGAGGGGGGGGGGCGGGCACACACGATCGTGGTGGGGGTGCCGCAACGGCGGCGGCCCCACGCGGCGAACGCCGTCCACCGCCCTCGGGGCACGCCCCCCCACACCGATTTTGCCGATCAGGTTGTTTCGATCGTAAAGTGATGAATCGATTAATCTTAAGGCGTCAAAATTGACAAAATAGCCGATTTTGCTAGGCTTATGGGCTATGCCCTCCTCCGCCAAAACCACCAAACGTAAGCCGAAATCCACCGGCTCGAACTCCGGCACCAAACGCCCCGCCGCCCGCGGGAGCAAGGCCGCCGACAGCTCCACCCCGGCCGGCTCGATCGTCAACTACACCACTGCGCTGCGTTGGCTCTACGAGCACGTCGACCACGAACGCCAGCGGATGGTCAAGTACGACCAGCCGACGTTCAACCTCGACCGGATGAACCGCCTGCTCAGCCTGCTGGGCAACCCCCACAAGGGCCTCAAGATCGTCCACGTCGCCGGGACCAAGGGCAAGGGCTCGACCTGCGCCATGGCCGCGTCGATGCTCCAGGCCTGCGGCTACGCCGTCGGCTCCTACAGCAGCCCCCACCTCGTGGACCTGCGCGAACGCATCACCATCAACGGCCACATGGTCTCGTACCACGACTGCGCCGAACTGTTCAAGCAGATCGCCGAGGTCGAGCCCAAGTTCGGCAAGCAGAACCAGCTCACCTTCTTCGAGATCATGACCGCCGCGGCCCTGCTGTACTTCGCCGAGCAGGCCGTCGATATCGCCGTCCTCGAGACCGGGCTCGGCGGCCGGCTGGACTGCACCAACGTCGTCACCCCCTTGGTCACCGCCATCACCGGGCTGTCGCTGGACCACACCCAGCTCCTGGGCAAGACCCTCCCCGAGATCGCCCGCGAGAAAGCCGGCATCTTCAAGCCCGGCGTCCCGGCCCTGTCCATCGCCCAGGACAAGGAGGCCGCCGAGGTCCTCCGCGAGGCCGCCGAAAAAGTCGGCACCACCCTCGAGTTCACCGGCAAGGACGTCGACTTCTCCTACCGCTTCGAGGCCAACCGCGAGCTCGGCCCCCACACCCGCGTCTGCCTCACCACCAACGACTCCAAGTTCGAGCACCTGCCCGTGCCCCTCAAGGGCGAACACCAGGCGCTCAACTGCGGCCTCGCCCTGGCCATCCTCGACAAACTCAAAGCCCACGGCTTCTCCCTCCCGGTCGGCGATGTCATCGACGGCCTCGCCGCCACCGAACTGCCCGGCCGCATGGAGACCGTCCACGAACAGCCCCGCGTCATCATCGACGGCGCCCACAACGCCGCCTCCATCACCGCACTGACCAAGTCCCTGGGCGCCCACGTCCAGTACGACAGCCTCGTCATGATCTTCGGCTGCGGCCAGGACAAGGACGTCAACGGCATGCTCAAGCAGATCGCCCTGGGTGCCGACAAGATCATCTTCACCCGCGCCAAGGCCAACCCCCGCGCCGAAGAGCCCGAAGACCTGATGCGCCGCTTCGCCGACCTGTCGCCGAAGATGGCCCAGGTCGCCCCGTCGCTGGACAAGGCGCTCAGCCTCGCCGGTCGGGCCGTGTCGCGCGAAGACCTGATCGTCGTCACCGGCAGCTTCTACCTCGCCGGCGAAGCCCGCAAGCACTTCCTCGACGCCCGGGCCAAGAACGGCAAACGCTGACCCGGGCCGCACCACCCATCTAACGCGTCCCCACTCACGTTTAGCGGCTGCGGCGGAGCCGCCCTTTCCGGAGGCCGAGAAACCGCGGAACGCTACGCGTCACCCGCTAAACAAGAGGGCGGAGATCTGTAGCCCCCGATCGGGCCACCCCGCACACCGG
>JBCBSA010000028.1:0-14953 GCA_039819425.1 Planctomycetota bacterium | reverse complement strand
CGTGATTACGGCGTGTTCGGTATTCATGATCTTCGGGATCCGGCCCACACTCCTCGATCGGCTGAACTGCCCATTAATCTTTTGCGTCGGAGTTGACCTCGGCGGTCGAAGCCGAATCTCGGCTTCGGTCAGTAGCTGCGGTTATGAAGTTTCTACTCTTCGCCTTGGCACATCCACGTCGGCCCTTTGGTGCTACTTGGAGGAGAGCTGCTGTCAGCAGTTTGCCCTCAGTGTGAAGCTTAATTGGATAGGAATGGTGTGAGATCAGCAACTTAATTAATGGCCTATAAAACGACATTAAAGTTTAAGCCACAGATATAAGTGCCGCAGTAATTTCATGTATTTCAGCCTATTCCAATTACGCCTGCCTCATCAAATTCTTAGAGTGGGAATCACGCCAGCGGCATCCTGTACGTGGCCGTGGCCGTGGCCGTGGCCGTGGCCGTGGCGGAGCGTGCGCTACAGTACAAATACGGGGTGGCGGGCTCGAAGAAGCTCCAGAGCTTCGATCTTGTGGTCTACTCCGAGTCTGGCAACAACCCGTTGATCGACGTCAAGGGCCGTAAGCACTCGGGCCAGACAGGGCGTTCGCTGCAGCACTGGGTGACGCGGGACAACGTGTCGTTCCTGGAGGCGTGGTCGGGGATTTTTGGTGAGGGATTCGAGTCGGCGTTCGT
The DNA here is from genome assembly GCA_039819425.1 of Planctomycetota bacterium. Taxonomy (GTDB): domain Bacteria; phylum Planctomycetota; class Phycisphaerae; order Phycisphaerales; family Phycisphaeraceae; genus Algisphaera. Next base: position 14,276 of record JBCBSA010000028.1, on the reverse strand, counting down.
GTTCCTGCTCTGGTGCGACTCCCAGCCGCCCGATGCGTTGTTCCTGGCGGCGTTCGAGTTCAACCGGTGTTGGGATGCGGTGCTGGCGGTGTGGATGGGTGATTACGTCGGACACGTGCGTGACCACCCGGCGAAGTGGGACCCGGCCGACCTGTCGGCGGCGGACTTCGACCGGGTGTCGGTGCGGATCAAGAAGTTGCTGTGACCACGCCGTGGGCGGTGCCCGTGTCCGGGGGAATCCCCCAGAACTCGAGCCATCCGTAAGCTCCGTCGTCGAACCCTGCGGGGCGGGCGTCGGCGGGGCGGTCGGTCGGTGGTTCGACGACCTCCCGCAGCACGCGGGCGATTTTTCGTTTGAGCGATCGTCTTTGCCGAAATAAGCTCGCCGCTCTCAACGAGAAGCTCCATGGTGTAAGCGACGCGATCCAACGGGAACCCATTGTCTGTCGTCAAAACCTATATCTTGCTTGGCGCGATCGACACGGGCGGGGATGCGTGCGGACGTGTCGATGTCCTCCACCCCGGAGCGGGTCGGGTATGACAGATCCTCAACGCCACTCTCCCATAGAAGCCATCTTGGATCGCTTGCGGCGTCGGCCGTTCACGATCTACTGCATCCATCATTCGCATATCGACATCGGCTACACCCACCGTCAGGAACAGATCGAGGATTTCCAGCGACAGTTCATCGGACAGGCGCTCGACCTCGCCACCTCGCCCGCCCAGGCCGACCGGGCCGAGCACGAAAAGTTCCGGTTCTTGTGCGAGGGCTTCTGGGCGGTCGAGAAGTTCCTGGGAAGCGCGTCGGTCCGAGACCGAGACCGTTTCGCCCGGGCGGTCCACGACGGCCTGATCGAGCTGTCGGCCGGCTACTTCCACACCACCGAGCTGCTCGATGCGGCACACCTCCGCCGGCTGTTCGAGCCGGCGCTGCGCTACGCCGACTCGATCGGGTTCGAGCTGCGCTACGCGGCGAGCCTCGACGTGAACGGCTTTGCCTGGGGCTACGCCGACGCGATGGCCGACGCGGGCCTGAAGTATTTTTCGACCAACATCAACACCCACCACGGCGGCCGGCCCTTCGACCGGCGCAACGTGCCGTTCTACTGGCGGGGCCCCGCGGGGGGGCGGGTGCTGACCTGGCTGGGCCAAGCGTATTTCAAGGGGAACTTTTACGGCTTGGTGCCGCTGAACGACAGCCGGCTGTCACCGGCGTTCCCCGTCGGCGACCTCACGCTCGCCGAGCAGACGCTGCTGCCGGCACTTGATGGCTTCCTAGACGAGGGGTACGCGCTCGACTTCCTGCCGCTGTTCGCCAGCGGCGTCTTCACCGACAACAGCCCCCCGACCGCGGCCATCTGTGAACAGATCGCGGTGTGGAACCGTGTATACGGCGAGGCCTGCCGGATCGAGACCGGCACGATGCGCGGCTTCTTCGAGCGTCTGGAGCGACACGCCGACGGCATCCCCGAGTTCGCCGGCGACTGGCCGGACTGGTGGGCCGACGGCGTGGCGTGTACGCCCCAGGAGACCGCTCTAGCGCGGGACGCCCAGCGGACCCTGCGGCAGATCGAGCGTCTGGACCCCGACCAACGCGTGGTGTCGGCTCCGGAACGATCGGCGATCCATAAACAGGTCCTGCACTACGCCGAGCACACCTGGGGCCACAGCCACACCGTGCCGTTGCCTTGGAGCGCCCTGAGCTCGCGGGTGCTGCTGCGTAAGGGGGAGTACGCGGTCGCGGCCGACCGGCTGGCGATGACCGCTTACGACCGGGTGATGAAGTCGCTGGGTGAGGGAGACTTCGTGGCGCATCGGCCGACGGCCTTTCGGGTGGTCAACCCGGCCGACGTGCCGCGGTCGGCGTTGACGGCGTTGCCGCTGGACGTGTGGGAAGTGAGCGTGATCCGCAACGGCGTGGAAGTCGCGGACGCATCGGGCCGGGTCCTGCCGCACCAGGTCCAACCCTTTGCCCGGGGCAACCGATTGGTGGTGGCGGTGGACCTGGACGCGGGCCAGACCCTGGACCTTCGAGTCCGGCCGAACCCCGCCCGCGCGGGCTGGGAGCCCCCGGTGGCCCGCCGGCTCCACACCGATTACTTCGAGACGGCCGACCTTCGGCTGGAGTGGCGGATCGGCGGCGGGATCACGGCACTGGTCGACCGTGCGACGGGGACCGACCTCGTCGAGGCGGGCGGCTACCCGATGCTCGCCCCGGTGTACCAGGTGTTCCCCAGCGGCGGCGACGCGACGCCGCAGTCGTTGCGGCGGGACGCGGGCATCGCCAAGACGCCGCAGCCCTGCGAGGTCTCGGTGGGTCGGCTGGATCGGGTCGAGGTGCTCGAGAGCGGGCCGGTGTTCACGGTGCTTGCGCTGTACTACGCGGTTCGGGGGGCGTCGATGTATCAGGTTCTGCTGACCCTGCCCGCGGTGGGCCGATGGATCGAGATCGAAGCGTGCGTGAACAAGGACAACGTCTGGGACGCCGAGGGGATGTACCTCGCTTTTCCGCTGAGCCTGGACGGCGGGCAGTGGTACCTGGACCGGGTGGGCGGACCGATGAGGCCTGGCGTGGACCAGCTGCCGCGGACCTGCCGGGACTACTACATGGTTCAGGAGGGCGCGTTGTTGAAGGGCTCGGCGTTGAGCGTGGCGGTCAACCTCATCGACACGCCGCTCGTGCACATGGGCGGGCTGAATCTTTGGACTTACACCAAGGCCGGCGATCCGGGCGAAGCGACGGGGCCGCTGATGTCGTGGCAAACCAACAACAAATGGGAAACGAACTTCAAGGGGTACTGCGGCGGCTTCTACGGCTTCCGCTACGCCCTGCGCTGGAGCGACCGGGAAACGTCGGTTGCGCAAGACATCGTCGGCCTCCATGCCGACGCGCATCCGGTGATCGTGCTCCGCACCGGTTGAACGCTGTAGCGATGCTGGGGTATGCCGCCGCCGCTGCTACAAAACCCGAGGCGGGGTGGGGGTGCCGCGCGGGTTGCGTTCCCGGTGAATGAATCCGTATTCCATACGGAGTTGTGTTGGATTCGGCATTTGCGGTCATTAAAATCACCTCGCAGCGTTCGACGATCGCTCTCTCGCTTCCCGAATGGTTCCACATGCCGGCACGACGCGGAGGGGGGCTTTCCGGGCCTCGACCGTTTGATGGAGAGGGGGGGCGTGGCGGAGCGTTCGGCAGGCCATCGGGCTCGGAGCTCGCGATGGCCGCGGCGGATCGGCACAGGAAAAAGAAGGCGTGATGAAGATTCTGATGACCGGAGCAGGCGGCTTCCTGGGTTCGGGCATGGTCGAGCCCTTCGCGCGACACGGCCACACCCTGCGGCTGTTGGACGTCAAGCCGTTTTCCAGCCGCCACGAGGTGATGGTGGCCGATGTCAGCCGATATGACGAATGCGTGCGGGCGGTCGAGGGCGTCGAGGCGCTGGTGATCGCCCACGTGGCGGGGTGGCGTCCCGACGCTTACGCCACCCCCGAGTTGTGCTTCGACGTAAACGTGAAGGGCACGGCGAACCTGCTGTTCGCCGCCCAAGAGGCGGGGGTCCGCAAAGCCGTGGTGGTCAGCAGCACGGGCGCGATCAACCACACCGTCGATCCGCCCTGGTCGCACACCGCGCCGCTGCAAGGCAAAGGTCTTTACGGCTTGACCAAGGCCTGTCAGGAGATGGTGGCCGAGCACTTCGTCCACGAGCACGGCATGCAGATCGCGTCGCTGCGCATCGGCTACGTCGTGGACGGCGACGCGATGCGTGACAAGTACGGCCGGCTTGTCCACGAGCGTGCGCCGCTGGACACCGACCGCCGCGACGTCGGCGAGGTCGCACGCCTGGCTCTGGAATGCGAGGACCTGACCTACGAAACCCTGCACGTGATGAGCACCGTCGAGGCCATGGACCTCTGGGACGTGCGGTACACCTGCGATCGGCTCGGGTGGACGCCGCGCCTGGACTTCGATCGGCTGCCGCTGTCGCCGCAGTTCGCCAAGGTCACATGAGGCTGTCGTTCTGCACCATCGCCTTCCGGGACGAGCCGATCGAGACGGTCATCCCCCGCCTGGCCGAGATCGGGTACCCCGCGGTCGAGGTCTTCTATCCGCAAGTCGAAAACCACAGCGAACGCCAGCTGATCGAGTTGCGTAAGCTCGCGGACGACGTCGGTATCGACATCGCGGTCTTGTCGCCGTACTTCTGGCTGACGCAGGACGAAACGTTGCGGAGGCGATCGCTCGGGATCGCCGAGCGTTGCGTCGCCGCGGCCCGTCTGCTGGGTTGCCCACGCATCCGCACGTTCACAGACACGGGCCCGACGGGCATCGGCAGCGGCGCCGCGGCCCCGGCCCATTGGGACACGGCCGTGGCGGCGTTGCAGACCATCACCGCGATGGGCCGTGACCTGCGTTTCGTCGTCGAGACGCACGCCCGGACCCTGGCCGACACCCCGGCATCGACGCTCCGGCTGCTCAGACGGGTGGACGCCCCGAATCTCAAGGTGTTGTTCCAGCCGATGTTCGACCGCGACTACGGGGCCGATTACGAAGCCCTCGCGGAACACGTCGAGCACATCCACCTCAACAACATGGCCACGGCCGAGGGCCCGGGCTGGGTGGAGAGCGGGCCGATCGACCTCGTGGCTTTCGTTGTCCGGGTCATAGGCGGCGGGTATCGCCACGGTGTGTCGGTGGAGTACTGCTGGCGGGACGTGCCCTGGGCCCGGGCCGAGAGCGCATACGCGTTATTGACCGCCGGACGCGGCGTGTGTGCCGAGCGGTAGTATCGTCGTGCAGCCGGCACGCTTCTCGGAGGTGCCTCGTGCTTACTCCGTACCGCGGTGTACGGCGTCGAAGAAAGCGCTGGGCGGCAGGCCCGTGACCCGACGGACACAGGTGGCGAGGTATTGGCTGGACGAAAAGCCCATCGCGTGGGCGATCTGGGTGACCGAGGTACCCCCGCGTGAGAGGCGGTTGACAGCTTCGCGGACGCGCAGCCGCAGGTACTCCCGGGCGGGCGTGGTGCCGGTCTCCTGGCGGAACCTGGATTTGAGGTGCGGCAACGACCAGCAGACGCGCGTGGCGATCTCTTCCAGGCTCAGCGGTTCCTCGAGGTGCTGGAGCATGAGGTTGAGCGCCTGCCGGACCTGGGGGCAGGCGCGATCGAAGGGGTCCGGGGCGTTGGCCGACTCGACGACCTCGACCAGCAGCGCCACCAGCCGCACCCGAAGCGCCAACTCGCTCATGATCGTCTGCGGCGCCAGCGAGGCCTCGTAGGTCTTACGGAACTGAGCTTCGAGCGTCGGCCCGGCTCGGAATTGCCGCGGCAACCGCGTCAACGCCTCCATCAACGCCCGGCTCTGGGCCTTGGGCAACTGCAGCAGCCTCTCGGGTTGGGTCGGGAGGTGCAGGATCACGCCGTAAAGCGTCATCGACTCGAAGATGTTGTTCGCGCCGCTGTGCGGCTCACCCGGCCAGGTCAGGTGGACTTCGCCCCCGGTGACGTCCAACGTCTGGCCCGCCACCCACCAAGCGATATGGCCCCGCACCATCAGGTTGATCTCCATCTCGCCGGGATGGATGTGTGGCCGCATGGGCGACGCATCGAACTTGTCGATATAGCGCAGGACCGACAACTCCGGGATCTTCGGCCACGGGGTGTGACGGGGCTTGATTTCAAGCCGATCGGTCCACGCGGACGGGGGGCGGTCACCGGACGCCATGTATGAAATTGTATGACCACCCCCCTTGAACGCCAAGCCGCTATGCGCTGGCTACTTTGACTATGTATCTGACGGTTTGATCAACGGCTCACCGATTCGCTCCGCCTCTCGACGACAGGTCAACTCGATGACTCAACATATAGTTTTTTGCGTTTTCGCGGTTTGGCTGATCCTTGTGCCGTTCGCTCGATCAGAGGCGGAGACGGCCACGGTCGGTTCGTCGGATCAGCTGAAACAATTCCTGTCGCAAGCCCAGGGCGGTGAAACCGTGCTGCTGGCCCCGGGGGATTACGACGATCTCGAGCTGCGTGAGTTCTCCTACGATCGACCGGTCGTGCTCCGCGCCGCCGACCGCGACAACCAGCCGGTATTTCGAAAACTCGTCGTCAAGGACAGCCGCCACCTCACGTTCGATGGCCTCAAGTTCTTCCGCGGCAAGGTGGTCTCCAGCCCGAAGTATCACGCTTTCGTCGACATCTACCCCAGCGAACACCTGACGTTCATACATTGCCGGATCGAAGGCGCGATCGGCGGCGAGGGGGCCCCGAACCCCGGATTCGCCACCGGGCACGGGTTCAAAATCCGGGACGACGTGTCGGACCTTACGATCCAGCGCTGCTTCTTCACCACGATCCGCAAAGCGATTTCCGCGGAAGAGGTGGCTCGTGTCCAGGTTATCGAGAACTGGATTTACCGCCACCGCGAAGACGGCATCCACATCGGCGGGGCGGACCTGCTGATCGCCGACAACATGATCGTGCACAACCGGCCGTTCCTGCTGCCCAGGGGTAAGGGCGACCACACCGACGCCATGGCGCTGCACGGAATCCGGCAGACGACCATCCGTAACAACTTCATCTACGGCAACTGCCAGGGCATCTTCGGCAACGGCGTCGACAAGAACTGGGGCGGCGACGCGGTGCCCGGCGAATTAACCGTCACCAACAACATCGTCAGCGTGTCGTTCCGCAACGCCTTGTACATCCGCGACACCCCGAACTCCCGGTTCACCCACAACACCGTGCTCGAACCCCTCGACGACGACAAGGTCCCGTCCATCATCGAGGCCCCGGGATCCAGCGGAGGCACGGTGTTGGCGCACAACCTCGCCGACCGCGTGAACGTACGCAACGGCGTCGCGGCCGAGAACAACGCGGTGGTCCAGAACAAAAACCCCGGCGCTTCCGATCATTACAACCGGGTATTGGCGGACGCGCTGCCGCGGGATGACCGCGTCTCCATCTCGGGTTTCTCGCTCAAGCCCGGCGTCTTCGAGGATCGGGACCCCCGGCCCGGCGCGGACACGGACGCGTTCTTTTGGCTCAACGTGGGCGACCTGTCCTCGCCGGGACATCCCGCGCACCCGTTCTGGCAACTGCTCGAACCCGCTGAGCGTGAAGCGCTGCGGGCCCTCATGAACCCAAGCGCCCGGTCTGATGAGCCGAGCTGAGCGGCCGTATGAATACGTATGGTCGATGAAATTAAACGCGTAGGTGTTTGCCGTGGGATATTTTAGATCATCCGACAAGTAGCCTCTGATCTTTTCAAGAAATCTACCAAATCTAGGAGGAATCAAGCGTGAAATTATCTTCGATCCATATTCTTTTCGGCGTGGGGTTGATCGGCTGTATATGGGCTCCATCGGTTGTCGCCCAGACCGACAATGAGTGGTTGGGGAACACCAGCGCAGCCCGTGGCACAGGGAGCAACTGGTCGCTCGGCGCGCAACCCAACACCGGGAACCTCGCCGTATTCAACAACCCGGTGGATTCAGCGTTCCAGTTGGACATCGCGGGGGGCGGCCCCGGGCTCGTTTCCGCGGGGGTCGTCTTCAATGAAGCAGGCTGGGTCATCAGCGACTCCGTCGGGAGCGATACGGTGATCTTCGGGGCCGTCAACAACGCCACGGTCATCTCGTCCAGCGGGGTCGGGGTGAACGAGATCGCGGCAACCCTGGGAGCCAACAACAGCGGCGCGACCTCCAACTACAACATCTTCACCGGCGCCGGCAACACGCTGGTGCTCAGCGGGGACACGGCCTTCGATTCGGGGGACACCGCCTTTACCAAAACGGGTTCGGGCACCTTGGTGATCGCCCCGGACGCCAACTTCGCCGCGGGGCTCGCCGATGGATTCACGGTCGCCAACGGCACGGTCCTGGTCAACGGCACCTTCGATGCGTCTCTGTTCAACTACGCCGTCACGGTCGGCAACGGTGGCACGCTGGGGGGCACGGGCTCCAGCAGCATCGGCAACCAGTTCGCCTACGACATCGAATCGGGGGGCGTCTTCAGCCCCGGCGGTGGCGGTGCGTTCGGTGATTCCATCGGTTCGTTCGACATCGCGCGTTCCAGCGGGGGACCGGCTTCGGGCGACGGGGTGTTCACGTTCGAATCCGGCTCGACGTTCCGGGTGGACCTCGACGACCTGGGCAACTCGGACACGCTTACGTTCGACGCCGCAGGCACCGACGCTCAAGAACTGACGCTCGTCATCGAGTCCGGCGTCGATCTCGATCTGTGGGGCACGGTCGATACCTCCGCCACCTACGACCTGATCACGCTGGCTGGCCCCGAAACGATCTACGACGGCTCGGCGTTCGGCACGGTGTCGTTCAACGGCGAGGTGTTGACGCCGTTCGACGATTTTGTGGTCACCTACACGCCGATCGCCGAAACCGATATCGGGGTCGGCGGGGTGCAGATCCAGGTCTTGGTTCCCGAGCCCGGGGCGATGGTTCTCGTGAGCCTGGGCGGCCTAGTGTTGGTCGGACGCGGCCGCGGAGCCCGCGAGGGCTAGCCCTGTTCGCGTCCGGTCGATCGGGCGGCACCTCGCGATCCCGCCGATCTCATTTCATAGGAATAGACATGTCTTGCTCGTTTCACAAAGCCAGGAATGCCGCGTCCGGGTTCACGTTGATCGAACTGCTGGTCGTGATTTCCATCGTCGCCCTGCTGATCGCGGTGTTGTTACCCGCTTTGCAGGCCGCGCGCGACACCGCGAGGACAATCGCCTGCGCGAGCAACATGCGGCAGATGGGGGTCGCCGTCAACGTCTTCGCGGCGGACCACAAGGGCCGCGGCCCCGGGCGTGGCCGACACGTGACCCGGGGATCGGTGCCGTGGATGCAGATCCTGAACGAGACCGTTTTCGAGGGCAAAGAAACGATCCCTACACGTGTCCAGGACTGGGAACTGATCTGCCCCAGCTTCGAACCCTACGGGACGAGCCCGAACGTTAGGCGGACTTACAACTACAACACGTTCGCAGCGGGCGACAACAACCTGAGCGGTCAAAACCTGGGTCTCGAACTCAACTCGGGGCTGCCCGAGTGGTCTAATTTTGAGTACGAACTCGGCGCGGTTTTGGATTTTGCCAAGACGCCCTCTTCCCAAGTACTCATCAAAGAGAGTTATGTCGACCAGGATTATTCACGCCCGAGGCCTCCGTATTCGCCGGCCCTGTTGAATGATTCGCCGCAAGACCCGGCCCACCCGGTTTGGGTTTCGATCGATCCGAACCGCAGCGACGAGCCCTGGATGAGTTATCGCCACAACGGGTTGCGGTCGAGCAACGTCCTGTTCATCGATTCTCACGTGGAGACGCTGGGGCCGGAAGTGGACCTATACCAGATCGAACGCTGGGCGTTCGACTGAGTTTTTTTCCGACGACCTCCGCTCGGAATCAAGTCCGTGGGTGGTGCGGTTCACCCACCACCCGCGGCTGATTCCGGGTCGTGCGGGTAGGCTGGGGCCGTACGCCAAAAGAAAGTCGGTCTGCCGGGGCAGATTGGACGTGAAAGGCTCTCCCATGGGATGGACACGCACGGGCCTGCGGGCCCCGCATGACGAGCCGAGCAAAAGGATCGTGGTCTTGGTTGTGTGCTTGGCGTTTTTCCTTGACCCGACGTCTGCTGCTCAACAAAAAAGTGATCTGGATATACGGGTCGCCGAGAATCTGGCCAACGTGCCTGCCCGTGACCCGCGTGCAACGGAACGGGTCGAGGCGCTGGCGTCGCTGCGTGGCGTTCGCCCCCGGCTGCTGTTCACGCCGGAAAGCCTGGATCGACTCCGTCAGAACGCCGGAACCGATCCGGTGCTGCGTCTCCACGCTTCGCGGCTGGTGAAGCAGGCGGAGAAGCCCGACCTTGATCGGATCGTCAAGATGTTCGACGGGCCGACCCCCGCGCTGGTCCACGGCTTCGATCGCGGGTCGCGATTGGTGGTGGCCCACCTGATCAAGCCGACCGAAGTGACCGAGCGGGCGTTGACCGACCTGCTCCGCCGACTCGTCGAGACGCCGGTGTGGGACACGGGCCGCGAGGTTGACCACGGGATGGGGGCGGCGGCGGTGATGTTCCTGGCGGGCATCACGTTCGATGCGATCGCCGACGACCTCGAACCGGGTCTGCGCAGACGGGCCGCGGCGAAGCTGTTTGAACACGCCCGACGGATGCTGTACCTCGGCCATCTCCAGCGGGGCACACATCGCGCGCGCTACTGGCAGCAGGACCCGCAGAACAACCACCGCTGGCACCGCAACGCGGGTCTGATCGCCTGCGTGCTCGCGGTCGCCGACGAGCCGGGGATCGACGCCGGCTGGATGCTGCAGCAACTCCGCGAGGAGATGGACTTCGTCATGAAGTGGTATCCCCACGAGGGCGACTGCCACGAAGGCAACGAGTATTCCACGTTCGGCTTCGCCCACCTAGCGCTTTCGGCTTCGATGATGGACCGGGTGCTCGGGACGCGTTACCTCGAACATGAAGGGCTGCGCCACGCCTGGGAGATGTTGGTGTACGCGTGGTCGCCCCGCCGCGACGGCCTGCTGGGCTTCGGCGATTCACGCAACCCGCGCGGCCGGCACTTCGAGAAGAACGCGGCGTTTTTCGTCGGCCCGCAGCGGTCCCGCGACCCCGATGCGCAGGCGGCCCTCCGGGCCTGGCACGACCACACGCTCGGCCCCGACGAGGCCTCGTGGATGATGCCGGTGTTCTACGACCCGAGCGTACCCCTCGGCAGCTTGAGCAACCTGCCGACCCACCGCTTGTTTGCCGACCTGGGGCTGGTGTATCTGCGGGGGTCGTGGGAGTCGGGTGCGCGGGTGTTGATGTTCAAGTGCGGGCCCTACGGCGGGCACCTGCTTAACACCTTCCGTGAAACCCGGCCGACGCGTCCCTGGATCAACGTCGCCCACAACGACCCGGACGCCAACTCGTTTGTGATGACGCTCGGCGAAGGCTTCGCGCCGCACCCCAGCATCTACGACGCGCCCAAGCTCACCATGAACCACAACACCATCCTGGTGGACGGCAAGGGACAGAAGGGCGAGGGCGGAGACTGGATGCAGCCGCTGGATGAGGACATGCGGGAGCTGGCTTACCTGACGGGGTGGAAGCGGAGCGACGGGCCGGGGTCGATTCCGGCGGGTGTTTCGGGGGAACGCCCGCGGGTTGATCCGAGGGTCATTCCGGGGGCGGGGGATGTCGTGGTGGTTGAGGGTGAAGCGGGCAACGCCTACGACGGCCTGGAGGGCTTCCGCCGGACGCTGGTGTGGGTGCCGGGGCGTTACGTGCTGGTACTCGATCACGTACGCGCCGACCGGGTCCGGTCGATCACGTGGAACGCGGTGGCTGATGAGGCGGGGATCACCGACAAGGACGAGGGCAGGGCGTATTTTGAATCGGAGGCGGGCGAGCGCCTGCGCTACCAAATCCTCAGCAACCGGCGGATACAGCCGAAGACGGAGCCGTATGTGTTGCGGAGCCACAAGAAGAACCTAGAGGTGCGGCGTACGGCCCACACGGTGCGGGGCGAGCGGGTGCAGTTCGCTTGTCTGCTCAATCCGTGGGACCTCAAGCCGTTGGAGCTGACTTGGGCCGCTTCGGACGGGCCGCGCGGGGCGACGCTGGAAGTGGTCGGACCCGGGTTCCGCGACGTGTGGGAGTGGCGGTTTGCCACGGACCTACGCACCGCCTCGACCCTTGTGGGCACGAGCAACGGCGGGCCGCTGATCGCACTGGGGCCCGCGGACGCCCCCCCGACGCCCGGGGAGTGAGCGGTCGGTGGTGGGGGTTGTACGGCTTGAGTTGGACGGTTTGAACGCGAGGGTCGGAGCGCATGGTTGATCGAGGTCCGAACGGCGAGCCCTGGTCCGCGTCGTGGGTGCGTTTGCCCGCGGTCGAGGCGCCGTGCGTGGTGGTGTATCGCTGCGGGTTTGCGGCGGCCTCGCCGATCTCGGGGCGGCTGAGGGTTTCGGCGGACGAGCGTTACGTGGCGTATCTCGACGGCGAACTGCTCGGCCGGGGGCCCTGCCGGTCGGACCTGCGGCACTGGGCGTTCGAGACGTACGCGGTGGACCTGAAGCCGGGCCCGCACCATCTGGTGGTGCGGGTGTGGTCGGCCGGCGAAGCGACCCGGCCGATGGCGCAGCTCTCGGCGGGCCACGGCCTGCTGGTCCAAGGCGACGGGGTGATGGACGCGCTGGTTTCGACGGGCAAGGCGGCGTGGCGGGCGCACCGGGTGCGGGGCGTGACCCACCTGCCCCCGCCGTTTCGTGACGCGTGTAATTTCGCCGGTGGCACCCAGCGCATCGACGCCCGAGCCGTGGACTGGCCGGCGTACCGCGGCGAGTCGGCCGAGGACGCCCCGGGATGGGAAGCCGTGGAGGCCGTGGAGCCGGCCGACGATCGGCCCTTCGACGCCTACGGCCAGCGCCGACCCGGCCGGGTTCTCCACCCTTCGGAGATGCCCGCGATGATGGAACGGCCTTGGCGGGGCGGGGCGGTGCGATACGCCGGGCCTTCGGTCGCGCCGGTGCGGATGGCGGACGCCGATCGCGACGCCACCGAAGCCTGGGCGCGGTGGTGGCGCGGCGAGACGGACGTCGTGTCCGTGCCGCCCCGGCGGTCTGTCTGTGTGGTGATCGATCTTGAGGCTTACCTGTCGGCGTACGTCCGGCTCGACACGGACGGGGGCAGAGGTGCGCGGATCGATCTGGGCTGGGCCGAGGCGTTGTTCCGCTCCGCCGATCCACACGGAAGGGACAAAGCCAACCGCGATCGGGTCGACGGCTTGTACTACCACGGCAAGTTCGACGAGTTTTGGGCGGACGGCTCGGCGTGCTCGTTCGAGCCGCTGTGGTTCAGGAGCGGTCGGTATCTATGTTTACGGGTTCAGGCCGACGAAGAGGCTTTGGTCCTGCGGCGTCTGACGCTCTGCGAAACCCGCTACCCACTGGAAACCGTCGCGTGGCCGAGCGTGGAGGGCGACCCGCGGCTGCGGGCGGGCCTGGAGCGGTGCGGGCGTTCGCTGCTGACGAACCTGCACGAGACGTACTTCGACTGCCCCTATTACGAGCAGCTGATGTATGTCGGTGACACCCGGCTGCAGTGCCTGGTCACGTACGTGTTGAGCGCGGACAGCCGGGCGCCGCGGCGGGCGATCCGCTCGTTCGGCTGGTCGCTGATGTCCGGCGGCCTGACGCAGGCGCGGTACCCAAGTGAGCTGGTTCAGGTCATCGGGCCGTTTGCGCTGTGGTGGGTGTGCATGCTCCACGACTACGCCCTGTGGCGGGGCGACCCGGCGTTCATCCGCGGCCAGATGGCGGTCGCCCGGGCGGTCGTGGAGACCTACCGGGGCCTGGTGGGTGACGACGGGTTGCTCGGGCCGGCGCCGGGCTGGAACTTCGTGGACTGGGTCGCGGCGTGGGACGCGGGCGTCCCGCCGCGGGCCGACACACAACCCAGCGGGCCGTTGACTTGGCAGTTCATCTACACGCTGCAAAGGAAGAGCCGTGTCGAACGGTGGCTGGGCGAGGGGGAGTTGGCCGGGCGTGACGAGGCGTTGGCCCGCCGGTTGGCCGAGGCGGCCCGCGAGGTATTTTTCGACGCCGACCGGGACCTCTACGCCGACACGCCGGACCGGAAGCATTTTTCGCAGCACACCCAGTCACTCGCCGCCGCATCGGGGCTGCTGTCGGAAGCGGACGGGCGGGCGCTGATGCGCGTCGCCGTGGCCGACGACCGTTTGAGCCCCGTATCGATCTACTTCAAGCACTACCTGCTCGAAGCGCTGTCCCGCGGCGGGCTGGACGGGGCGTTTTACGAGCAGCTCGAAACGTGGCGTGAGTTGGCGGAGCGGGGGTTGTTGACCACGCCCGAATCGCCCGAGCCGACCCGCTCGGACAACCACGGCTGGGGGGCGCATCCGATCTACCACCTGGTCACCCACGGCCTGGGCGTGCGCCCGGCGGGTCTGGGTTTTGAAGACGTCGAGATCCGCCCGGCGCTGGGCCCGCTCGACGCGCTGCACGGGCGGGTCGCCCACCGCGACGGCGTGATCGACATCCGGGTCGAACGCGACGCCGACAGCGGCGAGCCGAGGTGCCGAGCGACCCTGCCGCCAAAGCTGGCTAGCCGATGGCGGGGGCCCGACTGGGTACGCGTCTCGGCCGGCCCCTCGTCGAAGCATTCCTGACCCATGCCCACCGGAAGACCATCGTGCTCGATACGCTTAAACAGATAGGCAAAGCGCTGGCCTGTTGGTCCGTCC
>JBCBSA010000027.1:0-15353 GCA_039819425.1 Planctomycetota bacterium | reverse complement strand
CGCCCACGGTCGGGTTGATCTGTGCGAGGGCCAGTTTCATCGTGCGCCAAGTTTAGACGCAGCCGGCCCGGCCGACCGACGCGGCGTTCCGCCGTGCGTTGACCCTTCCATGGGGGTGGTCTACCGTGTCGGTTTGTCGGGCACTCGCCGCCCCGGCATACACGTCTGCCCGCCCCCGCTCCCGGTCGCCCAGGAACTCGCGATGACCACCTTCCGACGGCTGCCCGCGACGCTCGCCGCCGCCCTGATCTTCCTCGCCGGCTGCAACGCCCTGGGCCCCACGCGCAGCGAGCGCCAGGTCACCAAGCACCTCGCCGACGCCCGCCAGTTCCAGGAGCAAGGCCTCGACGACTCGGCCCTCGCCGCCCTGTCGCTGGCCCTCGAAGAAAACCCGAAGCTCACCGAAGCCTACATGGGCATGGGCAACATCTTCCTCGACCGCGGCGACTACGACTTGGCCCTCGAACGCTTCGACCGGGCCGTCGAGACCGACCCCAACAACCACAAGGCCCACTACCGCGGCGGCCTCTCCGCCCAGCTCAACGGCCAGATCGAAGAGGCGATCCAGCGCTACCTCCGGTCCCTGTCGATCTCCCCCCAGGACTTCGAGGCCAACCGCGAGATCGCCTCGGCCTACCTCCAGCTCGGCGAACCCGACACCGCGCTGCCCTACGCCCGCCTCGCCACGAGCGTCAACCCCGAGTCGCAGCCGGCGTGGTCCAACCTCGCGGCGACGTACTCGCTGCTGGGCCGATACGAACAGGCCATCGACGCCTACCGCACCGCCAACGAGCTCGGCGAGCTCGCCGACCCCGTGTTGCTGGGCCTCGCCGACGCCCACATCCGCTTGGGCAACTACCCCCGCGCCATCAACACGCTCAACTCTCTCATCCTCTCCAGCCCGTCGGGCACCGCCCACGAACGCCTCGGGTACGCCCTCTTCAAGCTCCGCCGCTACGAAGACGCACTCGACCACTACGAAGAGGCGTTGCAGTTCGACACCGAGGACATCGCCGCCCTCAACGGCGCGGGGGCGTGCTACATGACCCTCTACATCGAGGGCGAACGCGAGAACCGCTTCCAGAAGCAGCGGGCGCTGGAGTGCTGGCGGCGGAGCGTGATGCTCAACCCCGAGCAGCCGCGGATCGTGGACCTGCTGTCGCGCTACACGCGGGTGTGAGCGGCGCGTTGGACCGCCCGGTCTCGTTGTGGCGGCGGGTCTTAGCCGATGTGGATCTGTTGCGTGAGGCGGCCGAGACGGACGCGGAGCGGGTGGCGTCGGTGTCGCGGCTGCGGAAACGACACGGGGCCGAGGAAGTTGCCATCGCATTAGAGTTAACGGCGGCACGGCGGAAGGCGGCGGTGAAGTTTCCCGGCCACGCCGGTCGGATGGTTGCCGACCGGGCGGGGGCCGAGCAAGCGACCTCGCTGGCGGTGGCGCGGTACAAGGCGGAACGCTTCCGTGAAGCCGGCGTGACCGACGTGGTCGATCTTTGCTGCGGGATCGGGGGCGACAGCCTCGGGTTCGTCGCCGAGGGTCTGCGGGTGGTGGCCGTGGACCGCGACCCGGTGCGGGCGTGGATGGCCCGTCGCAACGCGGGGTGCCCGGCCGTGGCGGCGGACGCCGAGGGGTGGGCGACGCCGGGGCGGGCGCTGCACCTCGACCCGGCGCGGCGGACGGGGGCGGGGCGGGTGTTTCGGTTAGCCGAGCACCAGCCGCCGCCTGAGATCGTGCGTCGGCTGCTCGGCCATCACCCCGACGCGGCGGTGAAGCTGAGCCCGGCGGTGGATCTGGCCGAACTGCGTGAAGCATTCGGCGGAGACGGAGAAGTCGAGTTCATCAGCGAGGCCGGTCGGCTGGTGCAGGCGGTGTGGTGGACGGGCCGGACGCGGCGGGCCGAGCGGTCGGCCACGCGTCTGCACGACGGCGAGGTTTACGTGCTGTCGGGTGCGCCGGGCGAGCCGGCGGTCACGCCGCCGCGGCGTTACGTGTTTGCGGTGGACCCGGCGGTCGAACGGGCGGGGCTGATGCACCAGATCGGCCTGCCGGTGATCCACTCGCGGCTGGGGCTGTTCACGGCCGACGATCCCGCGTTGGTTCCCGCGGGGGTTCGGCCGTGGTTGACGGCTTTCGAACGGCTCGTGGAGTTGCCGTTCCGGGCGGCGGACCCGAAGAGGCTACGGGCCTGGTTGAGGGATCACAACGCGGGCATCGTCGAGGTCAAGACCCGCGGCGGGGCGGTCGACCCGGATCCGTTGCAGCGTCGGTTGCGCGGGTCGGGAGGCACGCCGTACACGGTGTTCGTGTTACGGCACGGCCGGGCCTTACGGGCGACGGTGACGCGTCGGTTGTGATTCACCCCCGGGTCCCCCCCTGGATCACACGGATCGCCGCGGGCAGGACCGACACGCGCAGCGGCGTGGCCCCCGCCGGGTCGCCATCGGCCTGGGTGGGCAGATAGACCCCGTCGGCGGTATGGAGCGTGACGGCTGAAGCCTGCCCGTGGGCGACACCGGACGAGCCGAGGTGTCGGCCGCGGACGACACGCCAGTGGTAGAGCAGCAGCCGGAGGAAGCCGGGTTTCTGAAAAACGACCCAGTCGAACACGCCGTCGTCGGGCCGGGCGTCGGGGGCGAAGCGGAAGCCGCCGCCGTACTGAGGCAGGTTGAACACGTAGGCCTGATGGCCCTCAATCGTGCGGCCGTCGGCTTCGAGTGTGACGGCGGCGAACCGATAGCCGAGGATCGTGCCGAGGATGCGCGGGGCGTAACGCAGCCGGTCGACGCGCTTAAGGCTGCCGTTGCGGGTACGCGTCCGCCAGCGGTCGAGGCGGCGGACGACCTCGGCGTCGAACCCCGCCGAGACCATCAGCGTGAACAAGCGCTCGCCGGCCTGGCCCAGGTCACACGGCACCGTCTCCCCGCGGGCGATAGCTCGGGCGATCGCTTCGGGTTCGCCGGAGAAGCCGAAGGCTTGTGCAAAGAGGTTCTCGTTGCCGCACGGGAGCGTGGCGAAGGGCAGGTCGAGTCGGCCCGCGGCCCGCATGTCGTTGAGCACGTCGGCGACCGACCCGTCGCCCCCCGCGGCGACGACGCACCGGCCGTCCTCGCCGAGCTCGGCCAGGGCTGGGGTCCGGGCTTCCCGCTCCCACACGACCTTCGGCGACAGCCCCGCGTCGGACAACGTCCGCTCCAGGCGATCGACCCGCTTGCGGTTCGGACCCTTCCCGCTGAACGGGTTGGCGAGGATGAGGACGACGTCCGGCATCGTGGCGGCGTGAGGGGAAACGGGCTCACCAGTGCGGCGGCTTGTCGTCGGTCAGGTCCGTGTCAGACGGCGGGTCGGCGCCCGTGTTGTTGCTGGAGTCGTGGCTCGACTCAACGAGGGTTTTGATCTGATCGATCTGTCGCTGATACCGGTCCATGTTGTCGTGAAGCTCGCGGACCACGGCGTCGAGTTCGCCGAGGTGGCGCTCTAAGTGGGTGACTTTTTCTTCGAGGTTGACCAAGCGGTTATCCATCGCGGCGGGATTGTAACGGGTGCGGATCAACGCAGGAACATGCCGGCGACGGCCGCGGTGCAGGACGAGGCCAAAGCGCCGCCGAGCATCGCCCGCACGGCCAGCCGCGACAGGTCGGTCTTGCGGTCCGGGGCGAGCGGCGCGATGCCGCCGATCTGGATGCCGATCGACGCGAAGTTAGCGAAGCCGCACAGCGCGTAGGCCGCCATCTTCGCCGACCGCTCCGACGCGAAGCCGCCGTCCTCGACCGACTCGGCGGCGACCGCACTCAGCATCTCGGCGAACGCGACGAACTCGTTGGTCGTCAGCTTGAGCCCGATCAGGCTGCCGTAGATCCGGCAGTCGTGCCACCCCTCGACCCCGAGCAGCCACGCCACCGGCGCGAGCAGCACGCCGAAGATCGACGCCAACGACAGGTCACCCGCCTCCAGCCCCCAGGCGGGGACCGCGATCGCCCCGAGCGGCCAGTTGATGAGCTGGACCAGCGCGGTGAACGCCAGCAGCATCGCGACGACGTTGAGGTACAGCTTGAGACCGTCCTGCGTGCCGTTGGCCGCGGCCTCGATGAGGTTGTGGGCCTGACGGTTGACTTTCAACTCGACGCGGCCGGCGGTGGCGGGGGTCTGCGTCTCGGGCAGCACGACCTTGGCGATGACGAACGCCGCGGGGGCCGAGAGGATCGACGCGGTGAGCAGGTGCGAGCCGATCTCGGGGCCCAGCAGACCGAGATAGACCACCAGCACCGACCCGGCCACCGTCGCGAACCCGCCGGTCATCATCGCGTTGAGCTCGGAGAGCGTCATTTTTTTGATGTACGGCTTCACGACCAGCGGCGCCTCGGTCTGCCCGACGAACAGGTTCGCCGCCATCGCCATCGCCTCGGCCCCGCTGACCCGCATCGTCACCATCATCACCCGGGCCAGGCACCAGATCAGCACCTGCATGATCCCCAGGTGATACAGCAGCGACATCAACGCCGAGAAGAAGATGATGACCAAGAGCCCCGTCGCCGCGAAGGCGAAGAGGAAGCCCGACCCGAGCGCGTCGGGCTGACCGCGCAGCGTCCGTGCGGGGTCGGCCAGGTCGCCGAAGAGCATGCCCGCCCCGAAGCCGTTGACCGAGACGAATTGCTGCACGCCGCGCGCCGCCGACCCGAGCACCTGTTCGCCGACGCCCGTGCCCAGCACCACGACCGCCAGCAGCAGCTGCAGCCCGATCCCCCACACCACGACGCGCCACGGCAGCCGCTTGCGGTCGCTCGACATCAGCCACGCCAACGCCAAAACCGTCACGATACCGAGCAGGCCACGCAGGATGTAAACCGTCAACCGTCGTCCTCCCGGCCCACGATCGGGCCCAGGCGTGTCGCCGAAGCAGGCGGTGGCGACGCGACAGCCTAACGCAATCCGCCCTCCCCGCGATGCGGGGGTGGGATTATCATGACGCCGACGTGACCGCCCCGACGCTGAACACGCTGTGCCAACTGCTCGATGCGCTGCACTGTGGCGCGGCGTTGGTCGACCGCGAGGGGCGTTACGCCCACGTCAACCCCCGCCTGGCCGTGATGCACGGCCGACCCGCCGGCGAGCTTGTCAGTCGGCCGGTGCGTTCGACCTACTCCGACGACGCATCCCGGGCCCGCCTCGCCGAGCTGATCGACTTCGACCGGCCGATCGAGGGCGAGTTCCACCTCGAGCGGCCCGCCGGCGAGCGGTTGCCCGTGGTCTTCGCGGGCCGGACGTTCGGCGCGGACGACGGCGAGCCGAGGTACCTCGTCATCACCGTCATCGAGATTGCCCAGCAGAAGCAGGACCTGGCCGAGGTCACCGATCTTTCCGACACGGTGCTCGAGCAGGCGCTGCGGCTGCGCGGCGACAACCACTTACTGGAAGAGCGCGTCCGCCAGCGCACGGCCGAGCTGCACGACGCGAACATGACCGCGATCACGATGCTCGCCGTGGCCAGTGAAGCCCGCGACGAAGACACCGGCGCCCACGTCAAACGGATCGAAGCCTACGCCCGGGCCGTAGCCCGCGAGATGGGCTTACCCGAGGTGCAGGCTCGGGAGATCGGCTACTCCGCCATCCTGCACGACGTCGGCAAGATCCACGTACCCGACGACGTGCTCAAGAAGCCCGGCCGGCTCACCGACGACGAGCGCGAGCTGATGCAGCAGCACACCGTCATCGGCGAACGCATCCTTTCGGACAACCCGTTCTTCGAGACCGCCCGCCGGATCGCCCGGTCGCACCACGAAAACTTCGACGGCAGCGGCTACCCCGACGGCCTGGCCGGCGACGACATCCCGCTCGCCGCGCGGATCACCCACGTCGTCGACGTGTTCGACGCGCTGTCGAGCGAGCGGGTCTACAAGGACGCCTGGCCGCCCGGCCGCGCCCGGGACACCGTTGTCGAGGAAGCGGGCACTTCCTTCGACCCGGCCGTGGTCGAGGCGTTCGTCCGTTGCCTGGAGAGCGGGGCGACCGTGCCCGCGTTCCCCGCCACGGCGGGCGAAGCGGTCGAGTAAAAAAGTGGCACGGTCATCCTTCCCGTGGTTCGGGCGCAGCCCGAAATCGGGATCGATGTTTGTCTTGGTCCTTCGGACCAACCACCGGCGGGAAGCCCGTGCCAGTTCCTGCCTACTCGGGGTGGATGAACCCGAAGTGCAACTCGGCGTGGCGGCAGTGGACCTTAACGGCGTCGTTGGGCTTCAGCTTGCCGAAAAGCGGGCTGGGGAAGTGCATCCCGTGCTCTTTGGCGTAGGCGACCTCGTCGCGGAGCTTTTGCAGCGCCGCGTCGAGCGTGACGTCGGGCGGCGGGGCGAAGGCGGCGGCGACCTTCGCGGGCGGCCGGATGCCGGGGTTGATCGGTTTGACGTGCAGCCCGAAAAGCTTCAGCGTCCGGCCGAACACCCGCATCGGCAGGGGGATGGTCAGGTCGATCCCGCGGTTGTTCATCCCGATCGTGAACGCGACGTGGTGGACGATCTGCGCCGCCGTCCAGTTGCCGGTCACACGGTGCGGGGCGGACGTGACCCGATCGGCCTCGGCGAAGACCTCGTCGAGCGTCTCGAAGTGCAGCTTGCGGTGGTCGGCTTGCTTGGTGTTGACCGCCATGGGGGTTGTTTTTTGGGGTTCGTCCCGGGCTCTGCCCGGGGGGGATGGAAGGTGCTTCGGAAATAGATTAGATCGGGCCGCGGCACGGACGTCCCCGGGCGGCGTCCGGGCTAACGGCCGCCGTCCGTCGGCATCTTCACGTCCACGGCTTGCCGTGCTTTTTGGTTCCGCAGACCGCGACCTCCATGCCCATGGCCCGGGCCATCGCGGCCTTGGTCAGCAGGGCCTTGTCGGCCGCGGCGGGCGAGTCGGCGTAGGCGCACTGGATGTGGTTCGCTTTGTGGCGGGCCATCATCTGCTCGCGGTCGACGCCGTAGGTCACCGCGTGCATGATCGGCCACTGCGGCGTGCTCTCGTCCCAGCGGCGTTGCGTCTCGGCCTTGGGCAGCTTGACGACCTCCGCCCGGCCCAGGTCCATTTTGAGTTTGTTGTCGGCGACGTAGACGCGAGACCAGATGATCTCGCCGGGCTTGGCGACGCCGCGGAGCGTCGAGCCGCCGTTGGGGAAATACATCGCCGGCTGGCGGAAGCCCTCGCTGCCGCGCCACCCGCCGATGTGGTGGGCCGGCGGAGCGCTGCCGGAGATCAGGAACACCCAGACGTAGTCGTCCACCGTGCCGGAGCGGTCGACGTCGCCCCACCGCAGGTCGTGCAGCGTGTTCTCGACCGGTTGGCCGAGTTCGCTGTGGACGCGCTGGGTCATCAGGCCGTCGAGGCCGGCGCACTCGTCGACCTCGTTGAAGTGCGTGACGGGTTGGCCCTTGAACAGCACCCGCTTGCCGTCGCGCGACTTCACCGGCGGTCGGTCGGTGTTGTTGAGCGTGCCCTCGACGAGGTCGCTAGCGGGGGCGAGGTCCTTGAGGCCCTGCTGGTACTGGATGCCGATGCAGTCACAGCCGAAGTCGTCGGCGATGCGCACCGCGGCGATGTACATCCGGCACTGGTCGAGCACCTGTTCCTTAGTGAGGTCTTTCTTGTGCTGGGCGCCGCGGGGGATGTGGAAGGTGAAGCCTTTCTTCACGTACCAGTCGTAGACGGCCTTGGCTTCCTTGGCCTTAACCTGCGTCATCTCGTAATAGAGGGCCGACTGCGACAGGCGTTCCTTGAACACACCGGTGGGGTTGAGCAGGTGGTCGGGGATAATTGCGTTGAACATGCCCATGCAGCCCTCGTCGAAGACGCCCATGATGGCTTTACGCTGAGCGAGCTCGGCGGCGAGCTTCTCGCCGGTCTTCGTGGCGGCGGACGAGACGCTGACTTTCGACAGCGGCGTGACGTGCTTGGTGGCGTGGGTGCAGCGGCCGGTGGTGAGCCACTTTTCGAGCCGCTTGAGGAAGTAGTCGTCGGTGAAATCGTCGGACCAGAGCGTGGAATAGTCGACGCCGGCCTTGGTGAGCGAGCCGTTGAGGTTGAGCATGCCGACGAGGCCGGGCCAAGTACCGGACCAGTTGGCGACGGTGAGGATCGGGCCGCGGTGAGTCATCAGGCCGTGGAGTACGTGGTGGGAGTACTGCCAGACCGACTCGGCGACGATCAGCGGGGCGTCGGGGTCGATGTCGGCGAAGACCTCCATGCCCTCTTTTTGCGAGCCGATGAAGCCGTGCTTTTCGTCGGGTTTGTAGGGGTGAGCGCGTTCGAGGCTGAAGCCGAACGACGCGACAACGTCGGTGAGGGCGGCCTCCATGTCGTGCTGGGCCTTCCAGCAGGCGCGGTTGGCCGAGAGGCGGAGGTCGCCGTTGGCGATCAGGGCGACGGTCTTGGTGGACGAGCGTTTTTTGCCGGAGCGGGCCATAGGGTGATTCCGTGATCGGTTGAGGTTTTGATCAATGAAGCGGTCCCGAAGTGTAACGCAAACACGTGATGGACTAGACGCCGAGACATCAAACAAGAAGCCCACGTTCGTCGAACGTGGGCTTCCGGGTGATGACGGGTGACGGATTGTCGAACGATCGTTTCCTTACGCCGCGGCCCGCTTCGACGACGGCCGACGCTTGCGGCCGACGGTGCGTTGGTCGGGGCTCATGCGGCGCTTGGTGTTCTCGGCGATCGTCTCGACCAGTTCGATCGGGTCGCTGGCCCACAGGTCGGCGCCGATCTCCTCGGCCAGGCCCTCGGCCCGGTTGAACACGCCGCCGCCGACGATGATTTGGAGTTCGGGGCAGACGCCCAGGTCGTGCAGCCGATCGATGAGCAGGCGGGTCTGCGGCACGGTCGCGGGGATCGAGCCGAAGACGACGAGCTTGTCGACGCCGAGGTCGGCGAGTTGGCCGACGATCTCGTCGTTGGAGACGCCGCCGCCGCAGTAGTAGACGGTGTAGCCGTCGGCCTCGAGCAGGTCGGCGGCGAGCTGGCCGGTGAGCTCTTCCGACTCTTCGGGGCCGGACATGACCAGGACGGTCTGGTCGCGTCGGGCGTGCTGCTCGTAGCGGAGCTGGAGCTGGTCGGTGATCGACCGCATCAGGCGGGTGGCGTAGTGGTACGCCAGGCTGGAGAGCTGGTCGGCCCGGCGGGCGGCCTGGACCTGGTGCATGGTCGGCCAGATCAGGTGGCTGGCGATGCGTTCGGCCGGGGTGTCGGCGGTAAACAGCTCGTCCATGATCTCGCGGGCACTGTGGCGGTCGCCGGAGATCGCGGCGGTGAAGAAGCGTTCGAGCAGGGCGTTGCGTTGGCGGGACATCGGCGAAACTCCGGTCGGTCGATCGGGCCGGTGGGCCCGGGGCGGGTGGGGAACGAGCCGCTGCGTCCGCTGCGTGGTCTCGAAACGATGGGCCGAGCGTGGTGGTGTTCCGGGGGTCCATCCTCGGGGCAGGGCATCCGCCTGCTCTGACTCGGCGAAGGGTTCATCGTTCAGCGCGTGAACCCCGCTCCACCCTTCGGCCGATCGCGACGTCCGTGTGTCCGAGGGCGGCCGTCAGAAATGCAAAAAATTGATATTTATTGATTTACGGAGAATCACGGCCGGCCGATAACCCGGCCGTGCATCGCCTACACCCCGAAGCCGGCGGGCTTTCGCTGGCTTATCGGCGTAAAAAACAACGATACGGCGGGGCCGTTGTCAAACATTTGCGCCCCCAAACCTCCGCCGGCCGGCCGCTACGATGTTTATGCCGTCGGTCAGACGCCATCGACACCCCCGAGACCCGCGCCATGCCCCTCCACGCCGCCCTCCGCTTCCGTCGGTTTACTCGCCACCTCGCCGCCCTGATCGTCGCCATCGGCCTCACCGGCCCGCTCACCGGCTGCGTCACCAACGAGGCCACCGGCAGGACCGCCCTCAACCTCATCAGCGAAGAACGCGAGATCGCCCTCGGCACCGAGGCCGAGCCGCAGTTCATCGCCGAGAACGGCGGGTTGATCGAATCGCAACGCCTCCGCGACTACGTGTCCGAACTCGGCCACGAGCTCGCCGCCGTCAGCGAACGCCCGCACCTGCCCTGGTCGTTCAACGTCCTCGACTCCCAGCAGATCAACGCCTTCGCCCTGCCCGGCGGCAAGGTGTTCATCAGCCGCGGCCTCATCGAACGCATGACCAACGAGGCCCAGCTCGCCGGCGTGCTCGGCCACGAGATCGGACACGTCACCGCTCAGCACATCAACGCCCGCATGAGCCAGGCCATGATCGTCCAGGGCATCGCCATCGGCACGTCCGTCGCCGGCGAGATCGCCGACGAAGACCTGCTCCGCGTCCTGGGCGTCGGGGCCTCCGTCGGCGGCGGGGTCTATCTTCTCAAATTCAACCGCGACCAGGAGAGCGAGTCCGACGTGCTCGGCGTCCGCTACATGACCGCCCTCGGCTACAACCCCTACGGCCAGGTCCAGGTCATGCAGGTCCTCAAGGAAGCCTCGGGCAACGGCGGGGGGATGCCCGAGTTCCTCGCCACGCACCCGCTGCCCCAGACCCGCATCGACCGACTCAACCGCCACATCGCCGAGCGCTACCCGCTGGCCGGTCTGCCCGACCGCGACGCCGACGCCGCCGGCACCCGCGACAACTTCCGTTTCGACGCCGAATCGTTCGAGCGCAACGTGCTGGACGAGCTGCACCGCCTGCCCGCCCCACGCGCCGCGGAGGCCGGGCCCCTGCTGAGCGGCTACCTCGCGGCGTTGCCGGCTTGCGGGCATGGTGGGTCCTGCCTTGGCCATTGAACGCGACCCCGCCACCGCCGCGGCCGATCCGGCCTGGAACGCCGAGCGTCTCGCCGACCCCCACGCCGAGCCCGACAAGGCCGCCCGGGTCGAGCGGATGTTCGCCGCCATCGCCCCGTCCTACGACCTCAACAACCGCGTCCATTCCCTGGGCCGAGACCAGGCGTGGCGACGCAAAGCGGTCCGGCTCGCCGGCGTAAAGCCTACCGACCGGGTGCTGGATGTCGCCTGCGGGACCGGTGATTTGGCGTTGGCTTTCGAGAAAGCGGGAGCCGCGGCCGTCATCGGCATCGACTTCACCGTGCCGATGCTGCGGGTCGCCCACCAGAAGAACCGGGGCTCGGACAACGGCCACGCCCCGACCTACCACGCCGGCGACGCGATGCGGCTGCCCATCGCCGACCGCAGCGTCGACGTGGTCAGCATCGCCTTCGGCATCCGCAACGTGACCGACCCCGCCGCGGCGCTCGCCGAGTTCTACCGCGTGCTGCGTCCCGGCGGTCGGCTGATCGTGTTGGAGTTCACCGTGCCGTCGAACCCGCTGGTGCGGTGGGGCAACGATTTTTACTGCGGCTGGCTGATGCCGCGGACCGCGTCCCTGATCGCTCGCGACCGCAGCGGCGCCTACCGCTACCTGCCGCGCAGCGTGCAGACGTTCGCCGGCAAGGACGAGCTGAAACGCATGGTCCGGGATGCGGGGTTCGACGATGTGACCGACCACCCGTTGACGTTCGGCATCGCCGCGATCTACCGCGCGGTGAAGCGTTCGTAGAGAACATGACGGTTTGGTGAACTTCTACGCTTAGCGGGAGACGCGAAGCGTCCCGCTTTACTCCCCATCGATCGACCGGGTCGCGCTCACGGCGGCCTCGTCGTCGCCGGGCATGCTCAACACCCGGCGGGACACGCCCCGCGTCGAGCCGGCGACGCGATCAGCGGCGGTGTCGAGCCGGAGGCGGTGGGCCAGGTCATCCATGAGGTACCAGTCGCGCCACGACTCGTGTCCGGCGGCGACGGCGTCGGTGGGATCGAGCGTCCGGCCCGAGCCGGGGACTTCGGGGACGACGCCGATCTTGACTTTCTTGCCGGTCTCGAAGGCGAGCCGGTAGGCGGTCTCGGTCTTGGTCAGCCGGGTGTCGTCGGCGGCGGGGCGCCGGGGCGTGTCGAGACGCCCGGGACTTGCGGGGCTTCCGAGACTTCCGGGGGTGCGGCCGACGGCGGCGACGACTTCACGCTGGATCAGCCGGCGGAGTTGGTCGGCGTCGGTGATCGCCTTGCCGCGGAGCTCGGCCATGGTGTCCTCGAGCAGGGCCGCGACGTCGGTATCGGGGGTGTCGGCGTCGGCGAGGTCGAGCAGGGCCAACGCCTCGTCCATCATGGCCCGGTTTTCGTAGGGCTGTTGCTTGAGCGACGCCAGGACCTCGTCGAGTTGCGCCTGCTGTTTCGCTTCGGCGGCGGCGAGGGCTTGGACATGGGCCAGCACCTGACCCATGACCGGGTCGGCCTCGGCGCGGGCCAGGGCCCGCTGCGCCTCGGCTTCGTTGCGGCCCCGCGTCGCCTCGATCAGCCGGTCGAGCTGGGACTGGATCAGCTCGCTGTCGCGGCGGTCGCGCATCTGCTGGGCCAACGCGGTGAGCTGGGCCGTGACGGCGTTCATGGTTTCGCCGGTCGGCTGGGCGTCGAGCCGTTCGGCGACCGAGGCCAGGGCCGGCGTCGGGTCGGGCGGCATCGCGTCACGCACCTCGGCGATCGCCGCGAGCACGGCCGGGGTGTCGACGTTGTCTTGTTCGGAGCGCACGGCCGCGGCGATCTGGTCCACCGTCGGGCGGGCGTCGAGCATCAGGCGGAACCGCTCGGCCAACGCCTCGGCGTCGCCGCCGCGCGCTTCGAGCATCGCCAGCGCCGCGTCGAGCTTCGCGTCGGTCCGGTCGTCGGCGCGGTCGAGCTCGATCGCCTCGGCCAACGCCGTGAGCGGGCCGACCACGTCGGGTTGGCGGTCGAGCACCGCGAGGATGTGGTCGAGCTTGGGCAGCATGCGGTCGGTCTTGGGGCCGAACGCGGCGATCATGGTCTCGACGCGGCGCTCGTGCTCACGCTTGGTTTCGAGGGCGAGTTCGACGTCGCGGCGGAGCTTCTGCTGGGCGGGAGTCTCGGTCTCGCTGAGCGTGGCGAGCCGTTGCTGGATCGCGTCGCCCTGGCTGCGGGCGGTCAGGACGGACGCGACGCCGAGACTCAACAGCACGGCCGCGGCCGCGGCGGCCCCGCCGACAAGGGCCAAGCGGGTTCGCTTCGTCAAGCCCCGTCCCTGGGAGGCCGTGGCGAAGTCGGCGTGGTGCAGCGACTCGGCCGAAGCCCGGGTGAGGACCATGACGGTCTTGCCGACCTGGATGTAGTCGCCGTCCTTGAGCGGCTGGACGCCGTCGATTTCCTGCTGGTTGCGGTGGGTGCCGTGGCGGGAGTCGAGGTCGGCGAGGTACCACCGCCCGCCCTCGGACCACAGCCGGGCGTGGCGGCGGGAGACCTTGGGATCCAGGAACTGGAGGTCGGCGTCTTCACGGCCGAGGACAACGTCTTGCCCGTCGGCGAGTTCGTAGATTCGACCTTTGTCCGGACCGCCGGCAACAATCAGGATCAGCACAACCAGAATCCTCGGGGCCAGACACGAGAAGGAGGGGAGCGGCGGGGCAACAGGTATGACCCGCGTAGGACCTATAATGTAAACCCATAAGCTTCTCTACGCAACGGATTACCGGCTCTCGGGATACACTCCCGGGATGCCGACCCTTGTGCTCACCGTCATCGGCCCCGACCGCCCCGGCCTCGTCGAAGCGCTGTCCGACGCGATCACGCGGCACGACGCGAGCTGGCAGACCAGCAGCATGGCCCAGCTGGCCGGCCAGTTCGCGGGGATCGTGCAGGTCGACGTGGGCGAGGGGGCGGCCGACGCGCTGGCGGCGGACCTGGTGAACCTGCAGGCGAAGGGGCTGGCGGTGACGGTGACGCCCGCCGAGGGCGACGCGGCGGGGGCGGAGTTGCCCCATGCGTTCGAGCTGGAGTTGGTCGGTCTGGACCGGCCGGGGATCGTGCGCGACTTGGCCCGCGCGTTGGCGGCGCGGGCGATCAACGTCGCCCAGCTCGACACGGCGACCGAGAGCGCCGCGATGTCGGGCGAGCGTTTGTTCCGGGCCCACGCGACGCTGCACGCCCCGGCGGACGCGGATGCGGATGAGCTCGAAGACGCGCTCGATCACCTGGCCGAGGAGTTGGACCTGGACCTGTCGTTCGGCGCAGCCGCGGCGACCGCCCCCCCGGAAGGTCGTTGATCGCCGGCAATACTCCGCTTCCGTCGCTTTATGCGGCGGTCAGTCGCCGAGCTCGGCGGACACCGGGAGGATCTCGATCTGATAGGTCCCACCCGCGTCGGCGTAGTTCACGGGGAAGTCGTCGTCGTCGCCGCGGGTGCGCTTCCAACTGATGCGCACGACCTTGAGGTTGCCCGACGGGGTGACGACGGCGAGGGTCCGGCCGTTGTGGACGTGGTGCTTGGTTTTTTCGTCGATGCTCTGGATCTCTTCGACGACGTAGCCGGCGGCGCCGACGAAGGTGCCGGGCTGGGCGAAGGCGGGGGAGGGGCCGTGGTTGAGCGACAGGCCGGCGACGAGGCCGAGCGTGAGCGTGGCGGCGAGGACGAAAGCGGCGGCGGTCTTCTGGTTCGGCATATCGATCTCCTGCGGGTGATGAAGAGAAGGTGTCAGGCGAGGTCTTCGATGCAGCGGGCGACGAGGGCGGTCCAGCCGGTCTGGTGCGAAGCGCCCAGCCCGCGGCCGGTGTCGCCGTGGAAGTACTCGTAGAACAGGACGCGTCCCTCGTCGTCGGGGGTGCAGAGCTTGGCGAGGCGTCGCTGGATCTCCCGGGCGACGCGGTCGAGGGTGACGCGGTGGCCCGAGCCGGTGGGGCACTCGACGGTGAGCGTGTCGCCGTAGAAGTGGTGGTAGCGTTGGAGGGCTTCGACGAGGAGGTAGTTGATGGGGAACCAGACGGGGCCGCGCCAGTTGGAGTTGCCGCCGAACATGAGCGTGTCGGACTCGCCGGGGGTGTACTGCACGGAGAGTTGTTGGCCGTCGAGGTCGAGGGTGTAGGGGTGGGCTTCGTGGTGCTTGGAGACGGAGCGGATGCCGAAGGGGCCGAAGAATTCGTTCTCGTCGAGGAGGTACTTCAGCACGCGTTCGAGGCGGTCGCGTGACGGCATGGCCAGGAGCAGGAGGTCGTCGCGGTCGGGCTCGTCGTCGCAGTCGCTGTCCATGAAGGCGATGCGTTGGGCGAGGTCGGGTCGGTTCTTGAGGAACCAGTCCATGCGTTTCTTGAACCCGGGCAGGCGGTCGATGCGTTCTTGTTTGAACGTCTCGGCGGCGATGAGGGGCATGAGCCCGACGAGGGAGCGGACACGCAGTGGCTCGGCGTGTCCGCCGTTGTCGGGGTCGCCGGTCTGGAGTTGGTCGTAGTAGATGCCATCGCCATCGCCGACGCCATCAACGGCCTGGGCGCCGACGGGCTCTGGGACGACGACGAC
>JBCBSA010000026.1:0-15573 GCA_039819425.1 Planctomycetota bacterium | reverse complement strand
TAAGACCGCCGATGGCATCGGCGGCTTTTTACGGGGGTTCCGGGGGGTTAGCCTTGGCGCTGCTTGTGCTTGGGGTTGGTGCAGACGACGCGGACGACGCCCTTGCGGCGGATGACCTTGCAGTTCTCACAGATACGTTTGACGGAGGAGCGGACTTTCATGGGGGGGCCTCGGTTTGTCGGGGCCCACGTTCGGAGAACGTGGGCTTCGGAGGTTGGGTTAGTGGCGGTAGGTGATGCGGCCTTTGGAGAGGTCGTAGGGGCTGATGTCGACGGTCACGCGGTCGCCGGGGAGGATGCGGATATAGAACTTGCGCATCTTGCCGGAAATGTGGGCGATGATCTCGTGATCGTTCTCCAGCTTCACCCGGAACATCGCGTTGGGGAGCGATTCCAAGACCTCGCCGTCGAACTGGAGCATGTCTTCTTTGGGCACTTAAATCAGTTTCCGGGGTGGTTGGGTTTCTGGTTTATCTTCCGTCGGTCAGGACGTCGGAGCCGGTGGCGGTGACGGCGACGGTGTGTTCGTAGTGGGCCGAGGGCCTGCCGTCGAGGGTGACGACGGTCCAGCCGTCGCTGAGGGTTTTGACGTCCTTTGTGCCGAGGTTGAGCATGGGCTCGATGGCGAGGACCATGCCTTCGTTGAGCAGGATGTCTTTCTTCAACAGGTCACGGCTGACGAAGTTGGGAACCTTGGGTTCTTGGTGCATCTCGGAGCCGATGCCGTGTCCGACGAAATCGCGGACGACGCCGTAGCCGCGGTCCTCGGCGTATTTCTGCATCAGGCGGGCGATCTGGCTCCAGCGTTTTCCGGGTTTGATCTGGTCGATGGCGATCTGGAGCACGTGCTCGGTCGCCTCACACATCTGGCGGGTTTCGTCGGCGACGTTGCCGACGAGGTAGGTGTTGGCCGCGTCGCCGCACCAGCCGTCGAGCTTGACGCCGCAGTCGATCCCGACGACGTCGCCGTCTTGGATCGGGGTGTCGTCGGCGATGCCGTGGACGACGACGTGGTTGACGCTGATGCACAGGTGGCGGGGGAAGCCCTCGCCGGGGCGGTAGGTCGGGTAGTTCTTGAAGAGCCCGACACCCCCCTTTTCGCGGATCAGCTCGTCGGCGGCGTCGTCGATCTGGCGGGTGGTGACGCCGGGTCGGCACATGTCGCGGCACATGTGGTGGACCTCGCGGACCAGCCGGCCGGCGGCGCGCATTTTTTCGATCTCGTCTTTGGTTTTCAGGCGAATCGGCATGTTCGGCGAGGTCCGTCGGCGTCTCCGACGCGGCCCCGCCGAATCGGCCATCTTACCGCGGAAAATTCCCGTTGACAAATCCACGTTCAGTTGATCCTGATTTGGAGGGGAGAGGCTAGGCGCCGCCGCGTGCCCCTCGGATCTTGGGTCCGCCGCCGCCACCGGGCCCGCCGCCGCCGAGGAAGCCCTGGTAGTTGCGCATCATGAGGTTGGCCTCGATGCGTTGGACGAAGTCAAGCATGACACTGACGACGATGAGCAGGCCGGTGCCGCCCAAGAATTGCGTGACGGTGAAGGGGATGCCGAAGAGACCCGAGACGATCGTGGGGATCACCGCGATGACCGAGAGGAAGCCGGCCCCGACGTAGGTGATCCGCTCCATCACGGTTTCGAGGTACTCGGCCGTGCGGGGGCCGGGCCGGAGGCCTGGGATGAAGCTGCCGTTGTCGCGGAGCTGGGTGGCCATCTCCTTGGGCTGGAACTGGACGGTGGTCCAGAAGTAGGCGAAGAAGTAAATCAGCCCGATGTAAATAAGGGCGTAGAGGTAGCCGTTGAGGTTGGCGAACTCGGACTGGAGCAGAGAGAAGGTGCCCTGGAAGAACCGGTAGACGATGCCGGCGTCGGGCTGAACGGGCATCAGGGCGCCGGTCCAGTTGAACAGCATCGACGGGAAGATCATCAGCGAACTGGCGAAGATGATCGGCATGACGCCGCCGTGGTTCACGCGGAGGGGCAGGTACGACTTCTGCCCGCCGTAGACGCGTCGGCCGCGGGTGTGCTTGGCTTGTTGGATGGGGATGCGGCGTTGGCCCTGGGTGATGACGATCGAGCCGGCGACGACGATGATGAAGGCGGCGATGAGGAAGATGACGGTGTCGATGCCGTAGGGCTTGGCGGCGTCGGAGCCGTCGAGCGAGAAGCCGGCGACGACGGAGGTGATGGCCCCGGGCATGGCGGCGATGATGCCGGCGGTGATGATGAGGGAGATGCCGTTGCCGATGCCGTACTTGTCGATCTGCTCACCCAACCACATCAGGAAGATGGTGCCGGCGGTGAGGCCGATAACGCCGCAGGACCAGAAGATGAAGGTGTGGCGGTAGGCGGGGTAGACGAGGTCGCCCTGGCCGCCCTGGAGGAAGCTGAGCCAGAAGGCGGACTGCACGAGGCAGAGGCCGAGGGTGGCGTAGCGGGTGTACTCCTGGATCTTCTGCCGGCCGGCGGGGCCTTCTTTCTGGATGGCCTTGAGGCGTTCGGAGACCGAGGCGAGCAGCTGGAAGATGATCGCCGCGGAGATGTAGGGCATGATGCCCAGGCCGAAGATGGTGGACTGCGACAGGGAGCCGCCGGTGAAGATACCGACGTAGTTGATCAGCGAGCCGACGCCGGACTCGCTGGCGGACTCGGCCCACTCGTTGAGGGCGGACTGGTCGACGCCGGGCAGCGGGATGAAGAACCCGATGCGGTAGATCACGAGCATGCCCAGGGTGAAGAGCAGCTTGTTGCGGAGCTCTTTGATGCGGAAGATGTTGAGGAAGGCCTGGAGCATGGCGAAAATCCGGGGGCGGAACGCGTCAGGCGACTTTGGCTTCGCCGCCGGCGGCGGTGATCTTCTCGGCGGCCGACTTGCTGAAGGCGGCGGCGGTGACGGTGAGCTTCTTGGTGAGCTCGCCCTGGCCGAGGACCTTGACCGGGAGCTTGGCGTCGCGGACGAGGCCGAGCTTGACGAGGGTGTCGGCGTTGACCTCTTCGCCTTCGTTGAACCGGGCGTCGATGGCCTTGAGGTTCACGACGGCGAAAGTGGTGGCGAAGTTGACGTTGGAGAAGCCACGCTTGGGGAAGCGTTTCCACATGGGGATGCGGCCGCCCTCGTGGGGGGCGGAGTTGCCCGAGCGCGAGCCGTAGCCCTTGTGGCCGCGGCCGGCGGTCTTGCCGTGGCCCGAGCCGACGCCGCGGCCGACGCGCTTGCGTCGCTTGTGGCGGCCGACTTTTTCGGTGACTTCGTGGATCATCATGGCGGGGGGTTCCGGGGAGCGGAGAGGGTTTGTTGGGGTTTGGGGTCCGGGGAAGGCCGGCTTACTCGGATTTTTCTTCGGTGGCGGGTGTCTCGGGGGTAGCTTCCGGAGCCGGGGCGTCCTGGGGGGGTTCCGCTACGGCGGTGGCGTTGCCCGCGTCGGCGGTAGGCGGCGGCGAAGCCGCGTCGCTTCGTTGGCCACCACCGCCGCCGCGGCCACGTCCGCCGCCGCGCTGATCGCGTCGGCCGCCCTTGCCCTTGCCGACGGTGTTCTGGGGGGCGGCGGCTTTGGTCTTGCTGCCGCCGGTCTCGGCTTCGGTCATGAAGCGCTTGGCGGCGGTGAGCATCTCGTCGACGGTGCTGGACTCGATCTCGACGCCGCGGAGAGCAGCGATCTCTTCGCGGGTGCGGAGCGACTTGAGGGCTTCGATGACGGCGCGGCAGAGGTTGATCTTGTTGGTCGAGCCGTAGGCCTTGGTGAGGCAGTCGCGGACGCCGGCCATCTCGAGCACCGCACGAACGGTGCCGCCCGCGATCACGCCCGTTCCGGGGGCGGCGGGGATGAGGCGGACGCTGGAGGCGCAGAAGCGGCCCTGGACTTCGTGCGGCAGGGTGCCGGCGCGGAGCTTGACGGGGAAGAGGTTCTTCTTGGCGTCCTTCTGGGACTTTTCGATGGCGGCGGGGACGCCGCGGCCCTTGCCGTAGCCGACGCCGACCTGGCCGTGGCGGTCGCCGACGACGACGAGCGCGGAGAAGCTCATGCGTCGGCCGCCCTTGACGGTGGTGGCGGTGCGGTTGATGGCGACGGTGGTCGATTCGAGGGCGTTGGAGTCTTCGAGGAATTCAGCCATGGGGATCTTTCGGGTTTAACTCGGCCGGGGCCGGTCCTTGGTGCCCCGGGTCTGCCGGGGGCTTTCTGGGGTTGTGGAGACGAAACGTTCGAGGCGGCCCCGGGTCATTGACCCGGGGCTAAATGGGGTCAGAACTTCAGGCCGCCTTCGCGGGCGGCGTCGGCGAGGGCCTTGACGCGGCCGTGGTAGCGGAAGCCGTTGCGGTCGAAGGCGACGGTCTGGATGCCGGCGGCCTGGGCCTTCTCGGCGATGGCCTTGCCGACCTGGGCGGCGGCCGCAACGTTGCCGCCCTTCTCGAGCTTGGCCGAGACGGTGCTGGCCTCGGCGAGGGTCTTGCCGGCGAAGTCGTCGATAACCTGGGCGTACAGGTGCTTGCTGCTGCGGAAGACCGAGAGACGCGGCTGCTCGGGCGTGCCGAAGACACGCTTGCGGATGCCGGCCTTGCGGCGGGAGCGGCGGAGGGTTTTGAGTTTGTTCTTTTCCATGGTGCGGGACTCAAAAAGGCGGCGCGACCGGCGGTCGCGGCTTTATGGTTAGGAGCCGAAGGCCTTGCCCTGTTTGCGGATGATCTGTTCGTCTTTGTAGCGGACGCCCTTGCCGTTGTAAGGCTCGGGCTTGCGGTGCTGACGGATGGCGGCGGCGGTCTGGCCGACGAGCTGCTTGTCGATGCCCTTGACCGAGACCTCGGTGAGATTGGACGAGCTCTTGGCTTCGACGGTGACGCCGGCGGGGATGTTGACGACGCGGGTGTCAGCGAAGCCGAGCTTGAGGTTGATCTTGTTGCCCTGGACGGTGCCGCCGTAGCCGACACCGTGGATCTCGAGGTTGACCTCGTAGCCCTTGGTGACGCCCTCGATCATGTTGGCGACGAGCGAGCGGGTGAGGCCGTGCATAGCTTTGGCGGTGCGGGAGTCGCCGTGACGTTCGACAACGACTTCCTTGGCGTCGTCGTCGACGCGGACGGCGACCTCCGGGCGGTGCTCGAAGGTGAGCGTGCCGCCCTTGCCCTGCACGGAGATCTCGCGGCCGTGGACCTTGACGGTGGCACCGGCGAGGGGGACGGGTTTTTTGCCGATTCGGGACATGGTGGACTCGTTTCTTTCAGGCGGGGTGGGTTTCGCCTTAATGCAAAACGTGGGGCTCAATGACGGACGGATTACTCAACGGTGCAGATCATCTCGCCGCCGACGTTTTCCTGGCGGCACTGGCGGTCGGAGAGGACGCCCTTGGGGGTGGTCAGGATGGCGACGCCCAGGCCGGCGAGGGGGCGCGGCAGGTCGGCGACCTTGGTGTAGACGCGGCGGCCGGGCTTGGACTCGCGCTGGAGCTTGTGGAAGAGTTTTTCGCCGTTGGGGCCGTAGCGGAGCTGAACGCGGAGGATGCCCTGGCGGCCGTCGTCGATGACGTCGTGGCCGGCGACATAGCCCTCGTGTTGGAGGGCGGCGGCGATGCCCTTGCAGACCTTCGAGTTGCGGCAGTCGACGTGGTCGAAGCCGTTACGCGAAGCGTTGCGGAGGCGGTTGAGCATGTCGGCGATGGGGTCGCTGAGTGCCATGTTGGGTTCCGGGAGCGGTTAGGGAGGGCGATCTGCGATCGCCCGCTAAACGGGGAGTGAATTCGGGGAGGGATTACCAGGACGATTTACGCATGCCAGGGACTTTGCCTTCGAGGGCGAGTTCGCGGAGCTTGATGCGGGAGAGCTTGAACTTGCGGTAGACGCCGCGGCTGCGGCCGGTTAGGGCGCAGAGGCTGCGGAGCCGAGTGGGGCTGGCGTCGCGGGGCAGCTGAGCGAGGGCGGCGTAGTTGCCCTCCTTCTTGAGCTGGGCGCGGCGCTCGGCGTACTTGGCGACCGTCTTGGCGATGCGTTCGTTGCGGATGGTGGTGGATTGGGAAGACATTTTGGGGTCCGGGAGTCGGAGAATTTCCGGGGCCGTCGATCTGCGATCGACGGCTAAACGTTTAGGCGGCGGCCTGTTTTTTGGGTTTGGGGGGCTTGACGAAGGGGAAGCCGAGCTCGGTGAGGGCGGTGCGGGTGAGGGCGTCGGTGGAGTTTTGGAAGACCAACGTGATGTGCATGCCGAAGGTGTGCTGGGCGTTGGCCATGTCGACTTCGGGGAAGATACCCTGCTCGGTGAGGCCGAAGGAGTAGTTGCCGCGGCCGTCGAAGGACTTCGTGCCGAAGCCGCGGAAGTCCTTGATGCGGGGGATGGCGAGGCTGACCAGGCGGTCGAAGAACTCCCACATGCGTTCGCCGCGGAGGGTGACCATGGCCCCGTTCTCGTAGCCGGCGCGGACCTTGAAGTTGGCGACGGACTTCTTGGCGACGGTCATGATCGGCTTCTGCCCGGTGATGAGGGCGAGGTCCTTCTGGACCTGCTCTTTGGCGCGGGCGTTGAGCTTGGTGCCCTCGATGAGGCGGCCCATGCCGACGCTGACGACGATCTTGTCGAGCTTGGGCATCGCCATCGGGTTGGCGATGCTGGCCTCGGCCTTGAGCTTCTCGGCGACGGGGCCGACGAATTTTTCTTTCATGCGGGGGGGCATGGAGTTTACCTCGGTCGGGGGTGTCGATCTGCGATCGACGGCTAAACGGGCTTGCGGATGCGGAACAAAAATTTCCGGGGGGTTATTTGCCTTTTTTCAGGTCGGGGCCGAGCTGTTGGCCGGTGGTGGCGGCGACGCGGGTCTTGCGGCCGTTGTCGTCGGTCTGGAAGCGGACGCGGGTGGCTTTGCCGTTGTCGTCGACGGGGCTGACGTTGGAGATGTGGATGGGCATCTCGAGGCTGACGGTGCCGCCCTGGGGGTTGGCTTGCGACGGCTTGATGTGCTTGACGCGGACGTTGACACCCTTGACCACGACGCGCTCGGCGTTGGGTTGGGTTTTGTCGGTCACGACGCGGAGGACTTCTCCGGTGCGGCCCTTGTCTTTGCCGGTGCGGACGATGACGTTGTCGCCTTTGCGGATGTGGCGGGGCATATCAGACGACCTCCGTGGCGAGGGAAACGATCTTCATGTAGTTCTGCTCACGCAGCTCACGGGCGACGGCCCCGAAGATGCGGGTGCCGCGGGGGTTGCCGTCGTCGTCGATGAGGACGATGGCGTTCTTGTCGAAGCGGACGTAGCTGCCGTCTTTGCGTCGCACCGGATAGTTGGTGCGGACGACGACGCCCTTGACGATGGTGCCGGTCTTCATGTCGCTGCCGGGCAGCGACTTCTTGACCGAGCAGACGACCTTGTCGCCGACGGTGGCGGTGGGCCGGGTGGTCTTGCCGGCGGCGGTGGACTTACGCAGGACGCGGATCACGTAAGCGATCTTGGCGCCGGAGTTGTCGGCCACGTCGACTCGGGATTCAACTTGGATCATGGCGGGGGCCTTTGCGGCGTGGGCAGTGGTCGGGCGGACAAGTCCGCCCGCTACACGGCGAACGGTTTACTCGGCGGGTTTCTCTTCGGTTTCGGTTTCAGCGGCGGCCGCGGCGGCGGCTTCTTCGGTGCCCTCGGGGGCCTCGACAACGTCTTCGATCTCGGGGGCGGGCACGTGGGTCACCGGCGGCAGGGCCGACTCGACGACGCTCACCAGACGCCAGCTCTTGGTCTTGGACAACGGGCGGCAGCGGGCGATGCGGACGCGGTCGCCTTCCTTGCAGGTGTTGTCTTCGTCGTGGACCTGGAAGGTCTGGGTGCGTTTGACGAACTTGCCGTACTTGGGGTGCTGGACCTTGTAGGCGACGGCGACGGTGCGGGTCTTGTGGCGTTTGTCGCTGGTGACGACGCCGACCTTGGTGCCGAGCAGCGGGCGTTCGGTGGTGGTGGTGGTGGAGTTGGTCATGGGTTACTCGGAGGCTTGGCTGTCTTGACTTCCGGGGGCCGCGATTTCACGGCTGCGTTGTTCGGTGAGGACGCGGGCGATGTCGCGGCGGATGGCGCCG
The DNA here is from genome assembly GCA_039819425.1 of Planctomycetota bacterium. Classification (GTDB taxonomy): domain Bacteria; phylum Planctomycetota; class Phycisphaerae; order Phycisphaerales; family Phycisphaeraceae; genus Algisphaera. The sequence continues at coordinate 7,532 of JBCBSA010000026.1, read as the reverse complement.
AGCTGACGGGGGTTCTCGAGCTTCTCGGTGACGGACTGGCTGCGGAGCTCGAAGAGCTGCTTGCGGAGCTGGCCGGTGGTTTCGAGCAGCTCGGCGTCGCTCATTTTGTGGACTTCGGCGGGTTTCATGGTGGGGTCCGAGGGGCCGGGTTTTTAAGACCGCCGATGGCATCGGCGGCTTTGTACGGGGGCGGGTTACAGGTGGGTGCGGCGTTCGACGAAGCGGCACTTGAAGGGTAGCTTGTGGGCGACGCGGACGAAGGCCTTCTTGGCGATGTCGCGGGGGACGCCGGCGAGCTCGTAGACGACGGTGCCGGGCTTGACCCGGGCGACCCAGTACTCGGGCTCGGCCTTGCCCTTACCCATGCGGGTCTCCAGGGGCTTCTTGGAGATGGGCTTGTCGGGGAAGACGCGGACGAAGAGCTTGCCTTCGCGGGCCACGTACTGACGGGCGGCGATGCGGCCGGCCTCGATCTGGCGGGCGGTGAGCCAGCCGCCCTCGGTGAGCTGGAGGGCGTAGTCGCCGAAGGAGACCTTGTTGCCGCGGGACGCGTTGCCCTTGAGGGTGCCGCGCTGTTGTTTGCGGTATTTGACGCGTTTGGGGAGCAGGGGCATGGGTGGGTTCCGGTTGGGCGTCGTGGTTGATGCGACGCGGTCAAGGCAGCGCGACCAACGGTCGCGGCTTTATGGTTAACGGCGGCCTCGGGCACGGGGGCGGGCGCCGGCGGCTTTGGACTGGATCTCGCCCTCTTCGATCTCGTGGTACATGCCTTTGAAGATCCAGACCTTGACGCCGATGATGCCGTAGGTGGTGCGGGACTCGGCGAAGCCGTAGTCGACCTCGGCCTGGAGGGTCTGCAAGGGGATGGCACCCATGCGGATGTCTTCGGAGCGGGACATCTCGTGGCCGCCGAGGCGGCCGGAGAGCTGGATCTTGACGCCCTTGGCGCCGGCGGTCATGGCGGCCTCGGCCTTCATCTTCATGACGCGGCGGAAGCTGGCCCGCTTGGCGAGCTGCTCGGCGATCGACTCGGCGACGAGCTGCGACTCGGCGTCGGGGTTGCCGACCTCGACGCAGTTGATCGAGACGTTGCGGCCGGTGAGGTGCTGGAGCTCGGCGGTGAGGCGGTCGATCTCGGCGCCCTTGGGGCCGATGACGAGGCCGGGGCGGGCGGTCTTGATGATAATCTTGAGCTCTTCGCGGGTGCGCTCGATGTGGATGTCGGAGACGGCGGCGAACGGGGGCTTGCGGTTGAGCTGGTGGTCGAGGTACTTGCGGATCTTCTCATCCTCGATGAGCAGCTCGCCGTAGAAGGCCTTGGTCGGGGCGTACCAGCGGCTGCGGTGGGCCTCGGTGATGCCGACGCGGAAGCCGAAGGGGTGTACTTTTTGTCCCATGGTGGAGCTCTTTTCGTGGGAAGACCGCCGATGGCATCGGCGGCTTTTTATGGGGGCGTGGTCAGTCGGTGACAGGTTGGGTTTCGTCGACGCTGATGGTGATGTGGCTGGTGCGCTTGAGGATGGGGTGGGCGCGGCCGCGGTCTTTGGGTTGGAAGCGTTTGATGGTGGGGCCGGCGTCGACGCGGGCCTCGGTGACGCGGAGGCGGCGGGTGTCGGCCTCGTCCTGGTCGGCGTTGTGGTAGGCGGCGACGAGGGCGTTCTTGACCAGCACGGCGGCGCGGAGCTTGGAGAGCTCGAGGGTGGTCAGGGCGTCGGCGTAGTCCTTGCCGCGGATCAGGTCCACGACGAGGCGGGCCTTCTGCGGGCTGACGCGGGCCATGCGGTGGGTGTTGGTGTAGGGCATTGGGGTGTGCCGGTGGAGGTTGAAGACCGCCGATGGCATCGGCGGCTTTGTACGGGTGTCGGGTTAGCGGCCCATGGCGGCGCGTTGGGCTTTGGTGCCGGTGGTGTGGGAGCGGAAGGAGCGGGTCAGGCTGAACTCGCCGAGCTTGTGGCCGACCATGTCTTCGGTGACGAAGACGGGCAGGTGCTGGCGGCCGTTGTGGACCATGAAGGTGTGGCCGACGAACTCGGGGACGATGGTGCAGGCGCGGGCCCAGGTCTTGACGGGTTCCTTGCGGTCCATCTGGTTCAGCTTCTCGACCTTGCGGTAGAGCTTGAAGTCGACGTGGGGGCCTTTTTTGAGGGAGCGGGGCATGGGGTTTCTCTCGTGGGGGCCCCGGGTCATTGACCCGGGGTTAAATGCAAGTTCGCTTCGCTCACTTGAGTTTGAGTTGGCCGTAGCGCTTGGAGACGCGTCGGCGGATGATGCGTTTGTTGGAGGCTTTGCCGCGCTGGCGGGTGCGGCCGCCCTTGGCGAGGGTGCCGGTGCGAGAGGCCGGGGGGCGGTTGCCGGAGGACTTGTTGTCGCCGCCGCCCATGGGGTGTTCGTGGTGGTTCTTGGCCATGCCGCGGGTGTGGGGGCGTTTGCCCAGGTGGCGGGACTTGCCGGCCTTGCCGAGGCTGGTCTTGTTGTGGTCGGTGTTGCCGACCTGGCCGAGGGTGGCGCGGCAGTTGACCGAGACCTGGCGGATCTCGCCGGAGGGGAAGACGAGGGTGGCCCACTTGCCTTCGCGGTTGGTCAGCCTTGCGTAGGTGCCGGCGGATCGGCACATCTGGGCGCCGCGGCCGGGTACGAGCTCGACGCAGTGGACGTTGAGGCCGGTGGGGATCTGCGACAGCGGCATATTGTTGCCGACGACGGGCTCGACCTTTTCGGAGGAGGAGCGGACGGTCATGCCGTCGGTGAGGCCAATGGGGGCGATGATGTAGCGCTTCTCGCCGTCTTCGTATTGGAGCAAGGCGATGTTGGCCGAGCGGTTGGGGTCGTACTCGACGCCGACGACGACGGCGGCCTGGTCGTCTTTCTTGCGGGCGAAGTCGATGCGGCGGTAGCGCTGCTTGTTGCCGCCGCCGCGGGACTGGACGGTGATCTTGCCGTGGTGGTTGCGGCCGCCGTTCTTGCCCTTCTTGGAGAGGAGGGTCTTCTCGGGCGTGGTCTTGGTGACCTCGGAGTAGAGGTTGACCGAGGCGTCACGCCGGGAGGGGGTGGTCGGTTTGTAGTTGCGGATGGCCATGGGTGGGGACCGGGGTTGGCGTTGGGTCGTGGGTCGGTTGGAGCGAGGTCGTTTTCCGCGGCGACCGGCGATCGTTGATCGCCGGCTATTGCCCGGGGCGTCGGGTCATGAGGCGTTTAGAACAGTTCGATGCGGTCTTCTTCGTGGAGCTGAACGGTGGCCTTTTTCCAGTCGGAGGACTTGGCGGGGCCGAAGCGGGTGCGGAAGTACTTGCCCTTGCGGACCTGGGTGGCGACGGACTCGACGCGGACGCCGTAGAGGCTCTCGACGGCGGCCTTGATCTGGGGCTTGCTGGCCCGCTTGTCGACCTCGAAGGAGTAGCGGTTGCGCTCGCCGGACTCCCAAGTGGACTTCTCGGTGATGAGCGGTTTCTTCAGGATGTGGGTGGCTTCGATGTACGGCATTACGCGGCCTCACTTCCGGCCCCGGAAGCGCCGGCTTCGTGGGCTTTGACGTTCTGGGTGATCTTGGTGACGTAGGCCTCGAAGTCGTCCTTGTGGGCGACGAGGTAGCGGTGGTTGAGCAGGTCGAAGGCGTTGAGCCGATCGATCTGGGTGGTGCTCACCGATTCGAGGTTTTGGGCCGACTTGGCTTCGGCGGAAGCGGCGTCGACGAGGGCGACCAGGCAGGAGCGGTCGACTTGGAGGGCAGAGAGGAGCGAGGCGAATTGCTTGGTGCTGGGCTTGTCGAAATTCGGAGCTTCGATCAGCTTGATTTCGGAGTCGACGGCTTTGGCGAGGAGGGCGTTGCGGTTGGCGAGGCGTCGCATCTTGGTGGGCATGCCCTGACGCCAGGAGTGGCCGACCTTGGCCTTGGCGTGGCCGCCGCCGCGGAGGATGTTGGCTTTTTTGTCGCCGCGGCGGGCGTTGCCGGTGCCCTTTTGCTTGTAGAGCTTTTTGCCCGAGCCCTCGACCATGCTGCGGGACTTGGTGGTGGCGTTGGTCGAGCGGCGGTTGGCGTGGTAGCGGACAAAGGCCTGCTTGAGCAGGGCGTGACGGACCTCGCCGCCGAGGAGGGTCTCGTCGACGGTGTACGTGCCGGTCTGCTCACCCGACGTGTTGTAGATGGGGATGTCGATCATGGTCGTTACCTACGGGTTGCTGCTTCGGGGAAGCAACTGCGTGTGGGTCGCTGGCCGGGGAGACCGGCCAACTTGGTGGGCCCGGTTGTCTGGGCGGGGTAGTTTCCGTATACGGAGTTAACGCGGCCCGAGCCGCGGAAACATACGGGGGGACTTACCCGGCCGCGGCAAGTTTGGCTTTACCTTTGTAGAGCCGCTTGGCCTCCCTGATGAAGATCAGTCCTTGCTTGGGTCCGGGCACGGGGCCCTTGATGAGTAACAGGTTCTTGTCCTTGTCGATGCCGAGCACCTTGAGGGATCGGACGGTGACGCGTTCGTGGCCCATGTGGCCGGCCATGCGGATGCCCTTTTTGGGCTTGCCGGTGCCGAGGTTGCTGGAGCGCCCGCCGATGGAGCCGGGGGAGCGGTGCTTGCGTTCGACGCCGTGGGACGCTTCCTGGCCGGCGAAGCCGTGGCGTTTCATGCCGCCCTGGAAGCCCTTGCCCTTGCTGGTGGCGGTGACGTCGACGAAGACGACGGACTCGAAGGCTTCGACGTTGACTTCCTGGCCGAGCTCGTAGGACTCGGTTTCGTCGGCGTCGACGCGGACCTCGCGGTGGAAGCGCTTGGGGGCGAGGCCGGCCTTGGCGTCGTGGCCGATGACGGGGAAAGTCGAGTTGCGCGGCTTAACGTCTTCGTAAGCGAGCTGGACGGCGTCGTAGCCGTCGGTCTCGGCGGTCTTGACCTGGCTGACGAAGCAGGGGCCGGCCTGGACGACGGTGACGGGCACGTTGGTGCCGTCGTCGTCGAAGAGGCGGGTCATGCCGATTTTTTTACCGAGGATGGCTTGGGGCATCGGATTCTCCGGGGGAGCGGCGTGGGCCGCGGGTCGTGGCCGAAACCCAGGGTGGGTTTGGGCAGAGGACCGGTCCCCTTTTTGAAAGACCGCGGATGGCATCCACGGTTTTGTACGGCGGGTTAGGCCTTGATCTTGACGAAGACGCCGGCGGGGACGACGAGGCGGTTGAGGGCCTCGACGGTGCGGGCGTTGGGTTCCTTGATGTCGATAATACGTTTGTGGGTGCGGATCTCGAACTGCTCGCGAGACTTCTTGTCGATGTGCGGCGAGCGGAGGACGGTGTAGCGTTCGATGCGGGTGGGCAGCGGCACGGGGCCGGCGACGCGGGCGTTGGTCCGCTTGGCGTGGTCTACGATCTCTTTGGCCGAGGCGTCGAGGGCCTGGTGGTCGTAGGCTTCCATTCGGATGCGGATCTTGCCTTCAGCCATCGGGGAAAACTTTCCGGGGGGCCTTCGCGGCCGTGCGATCAGTGGGTACGGATGCCTGAGCGGCGGCGGCCGATCGGGCGAGTCGCGTAGTGTAACCGGGGACGCGCGGCTGTCAAACGGGCGAGAGCGGCTTCGCCGCGCCCGCTTAACACTCGAAAGATTGCGGAAGTCTCACGCTTCGGTGAGGGCGGCGCGTTTGTCGGCGATAGTCTGGATCAAGGCCTTGTGGGGGTCGGCGAACTTGGCGGTGCCCTCGGCCATGAGTTGGTCTTCCATCTTCTGGATGTCGACCTTGGCGGCGAGTTCGTCGAGGACGCCCTGGTCCGGAAGGGTGCGGGACTGGGGGGCGTAGGACTTGCCCAGCTCGTCGAGGGCGGCGTTGGTGGCCGGGGGGTTGGTCTGGATGTCGGAGCCGGCGAGGGCGGCGACGTAGTAGTCCTTGGGCTGCTCGGGCTTCTTGGTGCCGGTGGAAGCGAAAATCATCTCCTGGTCGAGCTTGAGGCCCTTGTCGGCCCAAAACTCGGCGTTTTTGATGCCGATCTGCTTGGCGTTGATGATGCCGACCTGGCCCTGGAGGGCGTCGCTGAGGTCGGGGAGCTCGTTTTCGGTGTAGACATCGACACGGGAGACGAAGATGGAGTAGACGCTCTTGAAGGTGTCGAGATCGCCGAAGCGTTGCCGGCCTTTCCAGACGGCGTCGCGGGCGGCGACGTACTGGCGTTCGGAAAAGATGAGGGTGACGTTGAGGGTGATGCCGGCGGCGGCGAGCTCTTCGAGGGCGCCGAGGCCGGCCTCGGTCGCGGGGACCTTGATCATGCGGTTGTCGTGGCCGGCGGACCATTTCTTGCCGAGCTCGACGTATCTGGCGGAGCGCTCTTCAACGGAGAGCGGGTTGTCGGCGTCTTCGAGGAGCGGGTCGAGCTCGAAGCTGATCCAGCCGTCGTTGCAGGCAGAGTCTGTCCAAACGCCGCCGAACTCTTTCTGGGCTTCCTTGACGAGGTGGTCGGTCATGGCCCAGGTGAGGGCTTCGTCGTCGAGGCCGTCGTCGATGAAGGCGTTGATCTGGTCGTCGAACCGGCCGGACTGGACCAGGTCGGCGATGATGGAGGGGTTAGAGGTGCAGCCGGTGACGCCGGCGGCTTTGTTTTTGATGACTTCTTCGGGGTCGACCGAGTCGAGCCAAACGCGGGTGCCGGAGTCGATGAGAGAGCGGAGGCCGGTGGTCATGGGAGGTCCTTGGATGGAGGGAACAACGGGGGTCGTTACAGGCTAGACGAATCGCCGCAGCGGCAGCCCCCACCTTTAGGGTCAAATGTAACCGCCGCCGCCGGCCGGGTCGTTGGCCACACCGAGCTTTTACAGCCGCGAATCGGCCGTCGGCCGGGCGGCGGCGCGGGACTCGGCCCAGCGTCGCCAGCCGTCGTCGAGCCAGGACGTGAACGCCTCGGGGTCGGCGTAGCGGTCGAGGCGGGCGAGTTCCCGGCCGTCGGCGCCGACAACCAAGAGGGTCGGCAGGTGGGTCACGCCGTAGCGACGGGCGACCGCCCGGGCTTGGGTGTCTTGGCGGCTGAGGTCGACGGCGTAGGGGTCGAATCGATCGTGGATGGCGTCGGCGATGCCCTGCCGCGCGAAGACGTCGGCCTTCATGGAGCGGCAGGCCCCGCACCAGTCGGCGGTAAAGCTGACGAGGCGGGGCCGATCGACGGGCGCGGCCGAGACGGGCACCGCCGCGGCGTCGATCGGCCCGGGCGGCATCTCCCGCCAGGCGACCCGGTCGGTCGCGACGGCCTGGCGGATCAGGTCTAGCCCGGCCGCCGCCGTCAGCGCCACCACGACGATGGCTGCCCAACGCAGGAGCCGCGTCCGGAGAGCGACGGGGTCGCGGGTCGGTGTCGTGGTCGGCTCCATAACGGACCAATCGTCCGGGCGGGCGGATTGTTCCAGGTTACAGGGCTCCGCCGCGGCGACCGGTGGTCGTTGACGCCGGCTATTCCCCGCCACACAAAGGATCGGGGGAGCGGGGATGCTTTAGAGCTTGGCGTTGGCGATCAACAACGCGATCGTCATGACCAGGGCGACGACCCAGCCCGACAGGGCCATCCAGAACGC
>JBCBSA010000025.1:0-16011 GCA_039819425.1 Planctomycetota bacterium | reverse complement strand
GCCGCGCTCACCCCACCGGCGGCAGCGGGACCCGCCGCCGCGGCCGCATCGCCGCCCGCCCCGCCCCCGGCACCGCCCAGAACATCGTCCGCTCCCGCGAGGCCGACGGCGCTTTCCTCGCTCCCGCCGATCTCGAACGCGTCCGCATGATCGGCCCCGTCCTCCGCGGGCGCATAGCCCCCTGGACTCTCCTGCCAAGCCCCGAACCCACCGACTCGGTCCCCGGAGAATAGCCGGCGATCAACGATCGCCCGTCGCCGCGGTTTCACCCCGTTTTTTACTAAATACCCGCCGCGCTCACCCCACCGGCGGCAGCGGGACCCGCCGCCGCGGCCGCATCGCCGCCCGCCCCGCCCCCGGCACCGCCGCGAACCCGCCCGCCTCGCCTGCTCCGTGGGGCATCGCCAACGGCCCCGGCACCTCGTCCTCCGACACGACTTCCGCTTCTGCCTCCGCCGCCGCATCCCCGTCGCCCCGCAGCACCAGCCGCCCCTCGAACGCCGCCCCCGGCTCGACCTCGAGCCGACCGGTCGTCAGCACCCCTCCGAGCACCGCGCCCCGCAACAACGCCGTACTCCCCGCCACCTCCACGCCTCCGTTCACTCGCCCGGCCAGCCGCAGCGCTTCGGCCCGCACCCCGCCGCCCACCCGCGCCGTCGCCGTCAGTTCGAGCGTGCCGCCGCAGCGGACGTCCCCCGTCACTTCCCCGGCCACCACGGCCGACCCGGTCAACAACAGGTCCCCCTCCACCCGGGCGTCGGGGCCCAGGGCGGTCGCCAAAACGGCTTTACGCATCGTGCTACCTCGATCGTGGTTCAGAATGAACAGACCCCCCGCACGCCTCCGCCGCCGAGCGGCCGCGGAAACCCAAGCAATGCGGCAACCCACTTCATCGTCCATCGCCCCCGATTTCGCCACTATCCGCCGCCCCCGTGTTTCAAGCCCGCCGCGGCTTCACGTCGATGGATACCCGATAACGCATCGCCCCCCGCCGGCCCGTCCGGACGCTTTCGACATGGGACAGATCACCTCTAGCGTCGGCCTCATCAGCGGCATCGACACCGCCGACATCATCAACCAACTCATCGCGCTCGAGTCCCGGCCGGTGTCGGTCATCGAGGAGCGTAACGCCGTCCTCGCCGCCCAGCAGACCGCGTTCCAGACGGTCAACGCCCAGCTCCTTGGGCTCTCCAACGCCGCGTCCGGCCTCGTCGCCGACGCCGCGTTCGAAGCCACCACCGCCACCACCAGCGACGAATCGGTCGCCACCGTCTCGTCGTCCGCCGGCGCGGCCGTGGGCAACTACAGCCTGACCGTGGCCCAACTCGTCGGCAGCCAGCAGACCATCTCCCGCGGCTTCGCCGACGCCGACAACACCTTCCTCGATCCCGCTGGCGGCACGCTCACGTTCAACCGCGGCGAGGCCCGGCTGTCTAGCCAGACCCGCCTGGACGAGCTCAACGGCGGGGCCGGCGTCGAACGCGGCTTCGTCCGCGTCACCGACCGCTCCGGGGCCACCGCCGTCCTCGACCTCTCCAGCGCCGTCACCGTCGACGACGTCGTCGACACGTTCAACCGCGCCACCGGCGTCAACGTCATCGCCGAGGTCGACGGCGACCGCCTCGTCCTCACCGACGCCACCGGCCAGGCCAACAACGACTTGATCATCCAAGACGTCGGCGCCGCGGCTCTTTCCGGGGGCGGCGAAGGCACCGCCACCAGCCTCGGCATCGCCGGCAGCTCCGCCACCGGCACCCTCACCGGCACCAACATCAACACCGTCGGCAACGACACCTTCGTCTCCGCCCTCAACGACGGCAACGGCCTCCGCCTCGCCTCCGGTATCGACGACCTCAACATCACCACCAACGGCGGCGGAAGCTTCGACATCAACCTGTCCAACGCCCTGAGCCTCGAAGACGTCATCGACGCCATCGAGACCGCCACCGCCGGCGACGTCACCGCCACCTTCAACGCCGACGCCAACGGCTTGACGTTGATCGACAACACCGGCTCCGGCGCGGGCTTCACCGTCTCCAACCTCAACGGCTCCTCCGCCGCCACCGACCTGGGCCTGCTCACCGACGACGCCAGCGACGGCCAGATCGACGGCGGCCGCGTCGTCGCCGCCATCAACTCCAAGCTCCTGGGCCAGCTCCGCGGCGGCCGCGGCCTCCTCGCCTTCGGCGGTACGCCCTTCGCCCCACTCGACACCACCACCAACCTCGCCGACCTCTTCCAGGGCACCGGCGTCACCACCTCCACCGGCAACGACCTCGAGATCACCCTCCGCGACGACCCCGACACCACCTTCGGCATCGACTTCGACGGGCTCACCACCGTCCAGGACCTCATCGACGCCGTCGACACCGCCACCGCCGGCACCGCCGCCGTCTCGATCGACGGCCAGTCACTCGTGATCACCGATAATTCCGGGGGCAGCGGCAACTTCGTCGTCGCCAACGCCGGCAACTCCACCGTCGTCAGCCAGCTCGGCCTCGGTATCAACGCCGCCGTCACCTCCGTCTCGTCCCTCGACCTTGACCCCGCGGGCACCTCCGGCACCGACGCCCTGATCACCCTCACCAATTCTTCCGGCGGCGGCGGCACGGTCGACCTCGCCGGGGCCCAGTCGGTCAGCGACGTCCTCGACGCCATCAACGACGCCGCCCTGGGCGTCCGCGCCACCCTCAACGACGCCGGCACCGGCATCACCCTCACCGACACCGCCGGCGGCACCGGCGACCTCGTCGTCGAAGACGGCGCCGACAGCGTCCTCGCCACCCAGCTCGGCCTCGTCGGCACCTTCGAAGACGGCCAGGTCAACGGCGGACCCCTCGGCTTCCAGTTCGTCAACGAAGGCTCCCGCCTCGACAACCTCGGCATCGCCCGCGGACGCTTCACCATCCGCGATTCCGACGGCCTCACCGCCACCGTCGACCTCACCCAGGGCAACGAGCAGACCATCGCCGACGTCCTGGGCGAGATCAACTCCCGCGGTCTCGCCGTCAACGCCCGGGTCAACGACACCGGCGACGGCATCCTCCTCGAGGACACCGGCAGCGGCGCCGTGTCGATCCAGATCGAAAACGACGGCTCGACCACCGCCACCGACCTGGGCCTCCTCGGCGAGTTCGCCCCCGGAAGCGCGATCGACGGAAGCTTCCGACGGACGCTGACCGTCACCGCCACCGACACCCTCCAGAGCCTCGCCCAGAAGATCAACGACGCCGACCTGGGCGTCAGCGCCGCCGTCATCAACGACGGCTCGCCCAACGCCCCGTTCCGCCTGTCCCTGTCGTCCGACACCGCCGGCGTCGGCGGCGCGTTCACCGTCGACGACGGTGGCCTGGGACTGGGCGTCAACAACCTCGCCGAAGCGCAGGACGCCGTCGTCTTCCTCGGCGGCGAAGACCCCGCCGACGCCCTGGTCGTCACCTCCGGCTCGAACACCTTGGACACGCTCATCCCGGGGGCGTCCATCAGCCTGCTGTCGGTGTCCGACAACCCCGTGCAGATCACCGTGGGCGACGACCCCGCCGCCGTCACCTCCGCCGCCGAGTCCTTCGTCAACAGCTTCAACAGCCTCGTCGACTCGATCAACGAGTTCGACTCGTTCAACGCCGAGACCGAGGAACGCGGCCTCCTGCTGGGCGACTCCGCCATCGCCCGCCTCCGCACCTCGATCTACAACGCCGTCATCGGCAGCAACGCCGGGCTTACCGGTCAGTTCACCTCCCTCGCCCAGGTCGGCATCACCGTCGGCTCGGGAGCCCGCCTCCAACTCGACGCCGAACGCTTCAACGCCGCCCTCGCCGCCGACCCCGACGGCGTTCGCGACCTGTTCACCTTCCAGCAGTTCGAGCTCGACCCCGAGACCGGCGAAGAAACCGACGTCCTCGTCGCTCAAGGCGTCGGCGTCGAACTCAACGAACTCCTCGCCGACCTCGCCGATCCCGCCACCGGCGTCCTCGAAGCCCAAGTCCAGATCCTCCAGGACCAGATCGACGCCAACGAGAGCCGCATCGAAGATCTCCAGGTTGGCATCGACGCCGAACGCGCCAAACTCGAACGCGAGTTCACCGCCCTCGAATCCACCCTCGCCGGCCTCCAGGACCAGCAAGCCGCTCTGGGCCAACTCAGCCAACTCGCCGTCCCCGCCGGCAACAACGGATGATTCTTCGTTAAGGGCCTCGGAATTTAGCCGGCGGTCAACGACCGCCGGTCTCCGCCAACCTCTCCCCAGAAAACCTCCCGAAAGGCAGTGAAAAACTTTCCGGGGGGGCCGATAACGACATCGCGTTCACCCCGCTCACCCTGCGACCCGTTGCCCGTCGATAGCTCGGTTGCCATGCCCAAGCCCGCGACCAACCCGTACCTGCGTACCAAGATCATGACCGCCTCGTCCGAGGAGCTCCGGCTGCTGCTCTACGAGGGCTGCCTCAAGTTCTGCCGCCAGGCCAAGCACGAGTTGACGCAGGACAAGCCCAACTTCGAGGCGGTCTACGAGAACTTCATGCGGGCCCAGAAGATCGTCCTCGAGCTGTCGACCAGCCTCAACCACCAGGTCGCCCCCGAGCTCTGCGAGAAGCTCAGCGCCCTGTACACCTACATCTACCGTCTCCTGGTCGACGCCAACCTCGACCGCGACCCGGCCAAGGTCGACGAGGCCCTCGAGCTGCTCGACTACGAACGCCAGACCTGGCAGCTCTACATGGAGAAAAACACCCCCACCTCCGGAAGCGCGCCCGCTCCCGGATACGTTCCCGCTGCAATCCCGGGTCCCCAGCAGACCGCCCTCAGCAGTCTCTCGAAGTCTGCCTGACCCCGTTCAGTCGGGCGTAAATTCAGCAACAATCAAGAACGCGACCCCAATCCCCACGCTCCACGCCATCGTGTTGATGAGGGCGAGGCCAAGCAATATCGCTGCTAGGCCGGTCGCGATCATGATCAAGCCCAGCCCGCGTAGGCACCACTTTTTACTCAGCACGAGAGAACTTCCGTGCTTTTCAACCAGCCGACCGCGTTTCTGACGTCTAGTCATGAATGTAGGTCGATCAAGTAATTTTCTACAATCCCACACTTACCCGCACCCGCTCCATCACGGCGCTCAGCTGTTCGTTCGCCGCCTCGGCCCCGCTATTCAGTACCGAATCGATGTACCCCGGGTCGTCGAGCAGGGCCTGCCGCTTACTCCTCGCCTCGCCGAAGTGATCCAGCAGTAGCTCGAACAGCGCCTGTTTCGCGTGGCCGTAGCCGAAATCCCCCGCCCGGTACTTCGCCGCCAGGTCGAGCGTCCGTTCGTCCTCGGCCCCCGCGATCGCGCGGAAGATCTGGAATGTCGTGTCGCCCTCGGGGTCCTTCGGCTCCTCCATCGGCGTCGAATCGCTGACGATCTTCATCACCGCCTTGCGCAGTTGTTTCTCCGGCAGGAACGGGTCGATCGTGTTGCCGTAGGACTTGGACATCTTCTGCCCGTCCACCCCCGGAAGGACGCCCGCGTCGGCGCGGACCATCACGTCGGGCACACGGAACACCGGTTGATCTTCACTGCCGTACGCGTGGTTGAAGCGTTGGGCGAGGTCGCGGGTGATCTCGACGTGCTGCCGCTGGTCCTCGCCGACGGGCACCACGTCGGGGTCCACCGCGAGGATGTCCGCCGCTTGCAGGATCGGGTACGTGAACAGCCCGACGCTGGCGGGGATGCCCTTGGCGACCTTGTCCTTGTAGGTCGTCGCCTTGTCCATCTGCGACTTGGGGCAGACACAGCCGATCAGCCAGGCGAGCTCGCACACCGCCGGTACGTCCTGTTGTAAGTAGATGTGGCACTTACAGGGGTCCAGCCCGAACGCCAAATAATCCACGACCACCTGCCGCACGTTGGCCCGTAATTCGGTGGGGTCTTTGACCGTCGTCAGCGCGTGGTACGACGCGACGAACACGAACATCTCGTGAGTCTCTTGCAGGTCGATGAACTGCTTGACCGCCCCGGCGTAGTTGCCCAGGTGCAGCTGGCCGGACGGCTGGATGCCGGAGAGGACGCGTTTCATGGGGCGAGAGTCTAATCCATCGCCAGCGATGCGTCGGCCTCGCGGACCGCTTCGCAGAACGCCCGGATCAGGCCGTGGTCTTTGACGCCTCGCGACGACTCGACGCCGCTCGACACGTCCACCGCGTAGGGCCGAACCGTGCGGATCGCCTCGCCGACGTTGTCGGGCGTCAGCCCGCCGGCCAGGATCGCGGGCCGCGACGTCGGCAGCCGCTCAGCTAGCCACCCCCAGTCGCTGGTGTGCCCGCTGCCCCCGCCCAGCGGGTTGTCGGGTGAACTGGGCGCATCCCACAAGAACGCCTTGACGTTGGCGTAACACGACCACACTTCGATCAGTTCCCCGTCCTCGACCGCCTCCGCAGGAAACGCTTTGACCAGATCGGTCTCCTCGACCGTTGCGGCGAGTGTCGGGTCTTCTTGTCCGTGGAACTGCACACAGCGGATCGAAGTCCGGGATACCAACTCGGAGACCTCGTTCGGATGGGTCAAGTGATTCACCAACGCTACCGCCGTGACCCCCGGCGGCAGGTTCTGGGCGATCTTTCTCGCCACGTCATCGGAAACAAACCGTGGCGACGCTTCGACCAGGTTCAACCCGATCAGGTCCGCCCCCGCCGCCACCGCTGCTAGGGCGGTATTTACCTCCCGCAGCCCGCAAATCTTGATCCGCGTCCGCCGGTGCCCTTTGCGCCCTTGGCGTCTTTGCGTGAGACTTTCCGGGGATTGCTCCGGGGGTTGTTCCGGGGGGTCAGACATCGATGACCTCCAGCCGGGCGTACTGAAGGATCAGCGTCTTGGTCCCCGCTGTGGTGAAGTCGATCTTCGCCCGGGTGTGAGCTCCCATCGGCGAGACCTGTACCACACGGCCCGTGCCGAACTGCGGATGCTTCACCAGCGTCCCCGGCGGGTACACCCCCGCCCGCCGCGCCGCCAGCGACCGCTGCGTGTCGCCCCCGGAAGTAAACGTCGGATCATCGAACGCATCGGGGTCCGACGACGGGTCGAGCAGTTCGACCGCCTCCTCGGGCAGTTCGCTCAGGAACCGGCTGCGGATCGTCGGCATCGTCTGCCCGAAAACGGTCCGCGACTTGCCGTGGCACAGGTATAGCCGGCGCTCGGCCCGCGTGATCCCGACGAACGCTAGCCTTCGCTCTTCCTCCAACTCGCTGTCGTCCCCGTTGGCTCGTTCGTGCGGCAGCAGCCCGTCTTCGACGCCGAGCATCGCCACGACCGGGTACTCCAGCCCCTTGGCCGCGTGCAGCGTCATCAGCGTCACCGCGCCCTGCTCGGGATCGACGCTGTCGGCGTCGCTGACCAGCGAGATCTGTTCGAGGAACGCCAGCAGTTTTTCCCGCAGCGTGATCTCGTCGCCACTTCCGGGGGCGGCTTGCTCGGCGTTGAAGTCGTACTCCTCCTCGAACTGCTGGGCGGAGGTGACGAGTTCGCCGAGGTTGGCCAAGCGTTCGTGGTCGGGGTCGGACTTGTCGTTGCGGTAGTAGGTTTCGAGGCCCGACTCGCGGAGCACGTCCTCGACAAAGCTGCGGAGCGACGGGGCGGTGTTGACCAGCGGAGCGACCGACACGGCATCGCCCGTCACCCCCGCGGTGGTGCGCCACCGGTCGACGGTCTTGCCGAACTTGGCGACGCTGGTCTGGGCCCGGGCGTTGAGCGCGGTGACCCGCAGCGGGTCGCCCAGCAGCGCGTCGATCGGCACGTTGTCGGCCAGCGCCGCGGCCTGCAACGCTTTCACCGACGCGGCGCTGATGCCGCGGGCCGGGGTGTTGATGACGCGCAGCAGGTTGACCTCGTCCGACGGGTTCGCCACGACCCGCAGGTACGCCACGGCGTCCTTGATCTCTTTGCGGTCGTAGAACGCGGTGCCCCGGGCGATCTGGTACGGGACGCCGGCGTGACGCAGCGTCTCTTCCATGACACGCGACAGCGAGTTGATCCGGTAGAACACCGCCATCTGCCCCCACGCGACCTGCTCGTCGTCGTGCAGCCGCTGGAACTCCTCGGCGACCCACGACGCCTCCTGCTTCTCGTTGAGGCAGGACACGACGCGGACGGGCTCGCCCTCGGGGTTGTCGGTCCACAGCGTCTTGTGCCGGCGGCCGCGGTTGTTGACGATCAGGCCGTCGGCGGCGGCGAGGATCTTCTTCGTGCTGCGGTAGTTCTGCTCGAGGCGGACGACCTCGGCGGCGGGGTAGTGCTGCTCGAACTCGAGGATGTTCTGGATGTTCGCGCCCCGCCAGCCGTAGATCGACTGGTCGGGGTCGCCGGTGCAGACGATGTTCTGGTGCTCGGACGCTAGCGCGTTGGCGATCATGAACTGGGCGTGGTTCGTGTCCTGGTACTCGTCGATCATGACGTACTGGTAGTGCTCGCGCTTCTCCTCCAACACGTCAGGGTTTTTCTTGAAGAGCTGCACGGTCTTGAGCAACAGGTCGTCGAAGTCGAGCGCCGCGTTGCGCTCGAGGATCGACTCGTACTTGGTGTACACCTTGGCGACGGTGCGGTCGTAGAAGTTGGTCGCTTGCTTGGCGTAGGCGGCGGCGTCGAGGAGGTCGTTCTTGGCGTTGGAGATGGTGCCCAGCATCGAGGCGGGGGGGAAGTTCTTGGTGTTGATCTCGAGGTCTTCGAGCGCCTGTTTGATGGCACGCTTCTGGTCGGCGGTGTCGTAGATGGAGTAGCCCGGCGGGAGCCCCAGACGGTCGGCGTATTGACGGATCAGGCGGGCGCAGAGCGAGTGGAACGTCGCGACGGTGGCGGCGCGGGCTTGTTTTTCGGTGAGCAGGGCGGCGACGCGGTCACGCATCTCGCCGGCGGCCTTGTTGGTGAAGGTGATCGCCAGCACGTTCCACGGCGCGATCCCCACGCCGCGGACGAGGTGCGCGATCCGGCGGGTGATGACGCGTGTTTTGCCCGACCCCGGCCCGGCGAGCACGAGCATCGGCCCGTCGACGTGCGTCGCGGCGGCCGCTTGCGGCTCGGTCAGCCCGGCGAGGAGGGGGTCGGTGGGAGAGGGCGGGACGGCCGAAGGCATGCGCGTAGTTTATCGGCGGCCCCGGTCGGGGTGTGGCGTTTAGTTGAGCGCCCAGCCGTCGGCATCGCGGCCGCTGGAGCCGCGCTCGGCCCGGTCGACCAGGTCACGCATCGACGAGAGGTAGCCCTCGAACAACGCCGCCCGCCGCAGCGGGTCCGGCTCGGAGAGCACGGCGTAGCGTTCGTCGGTGTCCTGCGTCACGCCGAGCACGCCCAGTTCGACGAACACCTCGGAGGGCACCTCGTCGTGCAGCCACTTGCGGATCGACTTGATGACCGACAGCTTGCGGAGCTTGGGGTCGTCGAGCATGACTTCGAGGCGGTTGCGGACGGCGTCGAGCTCGTCGCGGACGTCGGGGTCGATCTCGGCGCCGTAGGGCTCGGCGAGGGCGAGGCGATAGCCGTCGGGGTGGTTGGGCTGCTCTTCGGTGAGCCGGGCGCGGCAGACGCCGTGGAGCAGGATGTTGTGCCGGCCGTCGTCGAGTCGGTGGTCCCGGGCGAGGTAGCCGACGGTGACGCAGGGCCTCAGCGGCGGGTTGCCGGCGTAGTCTTGCTTCCAGCCGTCGCCCTCGGACGTGGCCATGGCGATGAGGCCGTCGGAGTCGAGCGCGTCGCGCAGCATCGCGCGGTACCGCGGCTCAAAGACGTGCAGCGGCACCGCGGCGTGGGGCAGAAGGACACACGACTGCAACGGGAAAAGCCGTAGCGGCTTACTGAAATCGAGCGTGATGGTTTCTACACCCATGTTCAAGCATAGGGCGCGACTGTGTAGAAGCCTCGCTTTTTTGGGGTTATTTCCGGGTGCTTACTTCCGGGCGGTCACTTCCGGGGGCGGGGGGGTTTGAGCTTGACTTCGAGCTGGTCGACGCTGGCGGTGTGGCCGGCGGGGACCGAGCGGGTGACGAAGAGGCTGCCGTTGATGGTGGCGCCTTCGCCGATGACGGTCTGGCCGCCGAGGACGATGGCGTTGCCGTAGATGGTGACGTCGTCTTCGAGGGTGGGGTGGCGTTTCATGCCGCGCCAGTCCTGGCCGCCCTTGGTGGACAGGGCGCCGAGGGTGACGCCCTGGTAGAGCTTGCAGCGTTTGCCGATGGTGACGGTTTCGCCGATGACGATGCCGGTGCCGTGGTCGATGAAGAAGGATTCGCCGATCTCGGCCCCGGGGTGGATCTCGATGCCGGTCTCGTTGTGGGCGTACTCGGAGAAGATGCGGGCAAGGAGGTGGAGGTCGAGGCGGTAGAGTTCGTGGGCGTAGCGGTGGATGAAGATGGCGTCGACGCCGGGGTAGCAGAAGATGGCTTCGTCGGTGGACGTCGCGGCGGGGTCGCCGTCGAAGGCGGCCTGGACGTCGAGCGACAGCTTGCGGCGGACCTCGGGGATGGTGTTGAGGAAGGCGTCGGTCTTCTCGCGGGCGGCGGCGTCGCACTCGGAGCAGTCGTCGTCGGCCGCGGCCTTGCCGGCCCGGTTCAAGAGGTAGCGCTCGGTCTGGCGGATCTGCTCGTAGACAAGGGCGTCGACCCGGGCGAGCAAGTCGGCGGTGTGCTCGGCGATGTTGTCCGAGGTCAGGCGGTGGTCGTCGAAGTAGCCCGGGAAGGTGAGCCGACGCAGCAGCTCGACCGCCTCGATGCAGCGGGCCCGGCTGGGCAGGAAGATCGCGTCGATGTGCTGGATGCGGTCGTCGGCGAGGTAGGTCGACACCAGCGTGTCGACGAGGCCGCGCAGCAAGTCCGGGTCGGGGCGACGCGGGTCGTGGGTGGGCGAGGAGTTCGGGGAGGCCATGAGGACATCGTAACCCGACCGAACCCGCCGGAGGGTTGTCCCTCGGCTTGATATCGTTGGGGTGTGTGCCGTGCCGACTCCCGAAGGTCCGGCGGATAGGGAGTGAAACGTTCCGGGGGTTCCGGGGGGGTGCGGGGCCGCAGGCGGATGAACTCGAACCTCAAATTCAGGTGGGTGCTTCGCGGGGCTGTCCGGGCCTTCCGCTCGTGGGCGGCTTGGCCGTCGCACCCCATTCCGCTCCCTTTGAGGTCCGTAAGGCCCGAGCGCATGTGTGCCTGAGCTCGGCCGCGCACCCCCCCGGAATCTCCCGGAAATTTTCACGCCGCGAACGAGGGTTTCCGAACGCGACAAACGGGTCAAGGAACATCGGAACGTGTTCGATTGTTAATCGACATTATACCTGCTGCGGTTCAGCGGCAAGGCTGGGGATTCGCGGTTTCACGACGGAATCACGCCGCGGCGCTGATCGTGGATCACTTTCGCTTCTCGCCGGATGCGTCGCATGCGGACGGCCAGCACGATCCAGAACACGAACATCGCGGTGAGCAATCCGAGCGTGCCGAAGAACGTGCCGTAGATGCTCAAGCCCCCGACGACGTTCAGCCAGGCCGGTGCGGGGCCGCTTGATCCGAAGGCGTAGCTCAGCGACATGCCGGCCAACACGACCGAGCCGGCGAAGAAGATCGGCCAGACCCAGGCGAACCACGACATCACGCGGCCGACGCGGGCCGTCTTCGGCCACTGGGCCTCCCGCGCGATCACCGCCCCGACGCGCACCACCGCGCCGACGTGGAGCCCGACCGCCAGGACCCCTACACACAACGCGATCACGAACGGCAACTCGTCGCCACCGGAACCGAGGCCCGACATCATCACCAGGAAGCTCAACACGCCCACCGCCCCCGTGATCGCCGCCATTTTTCCCAGGCGGTGCAGCGACCGCGGTTCCCGGGGTGACTCTAGAATCAGCGTCAGCGCCCCGAGAATCCACAAGATGACGCCGAAGCCGAAGATGAACGCGGCGGGGATGGCGACCGCCAGGCACATCGCACCCGACTGCACTTGTCCTAACCAGTTCGGTGGGCAGAGGCGCAAGTTGCTGGCGTTGATGGTTTCCTGGACGGGTCGGTCGCACTCGGGGCAGCGGGCGTCGGAGGGTTGTTTACGCAGGAGGTAGCCGCAGCCGCGGCAGGGGAGGTCGGCGGCGATGAGGCCGTCGGTGTCGAGAGGGACAAGGGCGGTGGTGGCGGCAAGGGACGCGGAGTTGGGGGACGCGTCGGTGTTCACGGCTCAGCCTCGGGCCGCGCGAAGGAGGCCGGCGTACTCGACGATGGCGTCGTGGGTGGTGTAGGCGGGTTTCCAGTTGAGGCCCGCCGTGGTCTGGGTGAGGTCGGCGCAGGTGTAATCCTGGTAGAAGGCGTAGGGGTTGTCGAAATAGTCGGGCTGGAGGTCGGTGCCGAGCGCTTCGTTGAGGGCGGCGACGATCTGGTTGAAGGAGGTGGCCTCGCCGGTGCCGCAGTTGTAAATCCCCGACTTGCTCCCGGGGGTAGCGCCGGCGAGGGTGCAGCCGACGACGTCTTTGACGTAGACTTGGTCGCGGGCCTGGTCGCCGGGGGTGAAGATGCAGGGGCGTTTGCCGTCGAGCATCTGGTGGGCGAGCTGGTAGACCATGGAGGCCATCTTGCCCTTGTTCTGTTCGCCGGGGCCGAAGACGTTGAAGTAGCGCAGGCCCACGACGTGGGCGTCGGGGTGCTGGGCCAGGGCGTCGCGGTGGCGGTTTTCCATGACCCACTTGGAGAAGCCGTAGACGTTGGCGGGTCGGCCGGCGTCGTCGAGGCGGAAGGGGCGGCGCTGGGCGAGGGCGCCGTTGGCGGCGGTGCCGTAGGTCGCGGCGCTGCTGGCCCAGACGAGCCGGATGCCGCGGTCGACGCAGAGCTCGAGCAGCTCGTCGAACGGCTCGACGTTGTCGCGGATCATCACCGCCTCGTCGTCGATGGTGGTGTCGGTGATCGACGCCTCGTGGAAGACGACGTCGGGGCGGAAGTCGTCGAAGAGCGAGGTGAGGTCGAGTTCGTGGAGGGCCGCAGCGACGACTTGGCCCCGGAAGGACCAACCGTTTCTACCTTCAACCGAAAGGTTGGCGAAGGTGCCCTTGCGGAAGTCATCGACGACGAGGAGGTCGGCGTCGGGTTCGCGGTCCTGGAGGGTGCGGACGAGGTTGGAGCCGACGAAGCCGGCGCCGCCGGTGATGAGGTAGTTCATGGTCGAGGGGTTGGGGGGCGGGTGGCTGACGATCGGGGGCCGCGGAGACCGGCGATCGTTGGTCGCCGGCTATGGCCCTCGATCGGGTGCGTCGTCGGGTGCGTTCGGGGGCGATGGGACGGGCCGCGATTCATCGGGCGCCGGTGTCGGGTGGGGGGATGAGCAGTTCGTCGCCGACGTTGATGTTGCCGGGGTTGTCGCCGATGGTGCGGCGGTTGGCCTGGTAGATGAGCTGCCACTTGGCGGCGGCGTTGTAGAACTGTTGGGCGATGGAGCTGAGGGTGTCTCCGGACTTGACGATGTAGGTGGTGCCGCGGCGGGGCAGTTCGCTCCCCCCGGAATTTTCTTCTGCGTTTCCGCTCGCCGCGGCGTCGGCCGCGGGATTGGGGCCTTGGCTTCCGGAGGTATTTCCGGAGGCGGGGGTCAGGTCGGGGAGTTTGAGTTCCTGGCCGACGCGGAGGCGGTTGGGGTCGACGAGGGGGTTGGCCTGGGCGATGTCGACCCACTTGGTGTCGTCGCCGTAGGTGGCCAGTGCGATGGAGCTGAGGTTGTCTCCGGACTCGACGGTGTAGAGGCGCAGGAGCGGCGGGCCGGGGGGCGGGGCGATGGGCCGGCGGTCGGCCCCCGGCACATTGGAGGAGACGGGATCGACGGGGCTGAGGGGGCGGGGCTGAACGGTGGGGATCGGCTCGGGGGCCGGAGCGGCGTCGGCGACGAGGGTGGGCGGAGCGGTGGCTTCCGGGGTGTCTGGGGTGTCCGGGTCTTCTGGGGTGTCGAGCAGGTCGAGCAGGTCGAGGGGGGTGTTGGCGGTGGCGGAGGTACCGAAGGGGTCGCGGGCGCTGCCGAAGAGCGGGTCGTCGTCGGGGAAGGGGGATCGGCCGACGCTGAGAGACGGGACGGGGTCGGCGTCGTCGCGGAGGGGCAGTTCGAGGACGGGCTCGTCGGCGAAGGCGATGCGGTTGTGGTCGAGGGGGGGCGGTCCGGGCGGGGTGTCGAGCGGCGGCTCGTCGAGGCCGGGGGGATCGGCCGGCGGGGTGCCGGATTCGGGGGCGGGGGCGATGGCGACGTCGGCTGGGTCGTTGTCACTCTGGAGGATCAGCGAAGCGATGACGATCAGCAGGAGCGACGCGCCGGCGGCGAGGGCGATTTTGTAGGCAGCGGACATGGGGAAGGTTCCGGGGGTGTCCGGGGGTGTTCCGGGGGTGGGGTTGAGCGGTGAGCCGGTTAATTTTAACGGTGATCCGGGGCTTTGTCGCTGCGCTCCGCAGCCCTCGGCTTAAGCGTTGAAGCGGGGTTTGTATGATGCGGTGGAGTTTGTTCGGGAAGCCATTGCCGATGCCAGATGCTGCACACCGGGTTCGATTGGAGGGGGTGGACTTCGCCGCGGCGTTTCCGACGTTGCGGCTGTTTGATTCGTTTCGGATGGCGTTGCAGCCGTCGAAGCTGACGCTGGGGCTGGTGCTCTTGCTGCTGGTGTACTTCGGGGGGGTGGCGTTGGACCTGATGTGGGGGACGCAGACGCGGGAAGGGTTCGGCGGGGTCGAGGTAGAGTACCGGGTGTTCGGGGAGACGCTGGATCGGGAACTGGCGTACTTCAATCAACTGGTCAACTCGGCGGTGCGGCTGGACTTCGGGGTGGGGGCGTTGGCGTCGGGCACCCCCGGAATCACCCCCGGGAGCGGAACGATCAATTCCGGGGGGGGGTTAATCGGGGCGTTGCGGGGGATGGTGGTGGAAACACCGGGGTGGTTGTGGTCGACGCACCCGTTTTTCTTTGTGTTGTTGGTGGGGTACGCGGCGGCGCTGGCGGCGGTGATCGGGGGGGCGATCGCGCGGCTGGCGGCGACGCAGGCGTGTGCGGACACGACGACGGGGTTGGGCGAGGCATGGCGCTTCACGTGGCCGAGGACGGGGTGGTTTTTGGTGTCGCCGTTGATCCCGTTGGGGGTGGCGGGGGCGTTCTGGCTGGTGCTGGCGGCGGTGGGAGGGGCGTTGTTCAATGTGGCGGGGCTGAACGTGGCGGGGGGAGTGTTGTTTGGGCCGATGATCTTCGCGGGGCTGGTGGCGGCGGTGTTGTTGATTTTGGTGGCGTTGGGCGGGCCGATGCTGCCGTCGGCGTTGGCGGTGGAGGGGACGGACGCGTTCGACGTGGTGTCGCGGGTGTCGACGTTTCTGTTGTACCGGCCGGTGCGGATGTTGGCGTTGATTGCGGCGGCGGTGACCTACGGGGCGTTGACGTATCTGGTGGTGGGGCTGGTGGTGTTTTTGGCGTTGTGGTTCACGCGGGCGGCGGCGGGGGCGTGGGGGTCGGGGTTGGAAGCGGTGATGGTCGAGCCGCGGCTGGGCGAGCCGCTAGCCACCCCCGGAAGCGACCTCGGTTCGACGGAGCAGGCGACCAGTTGGCTGATCCGGGTGTGGTCGGGGTTGTGGTTCGGGCTGTCGATCGCTTACGTGGTGAGCTACTTCTTCACGGCCCAGACGTGGATGTATCTGTTGCTGAGGCGGAGCACGGAGGGGACGGACTTCGCGGACTACGCGCCGGAGCCGGAGGACCGGGTGACGGTGGGGGCGTCGATGGAGAAGGTCGAGCCGAGCGGCGACGGGGCGGGGGAAGAGGAAGAAGCGGGGATGGAAGCGGAAGACGGCGATGAGGGGAAATGAGCGCTCGATCCGGGGCTTTGTCGCTGCGCTCCGCAGCCCTCGGCTTATGGGGTGGGGCTGGATTGTTGTTGGGGTGCTGGGGGTGCTGGGGGTGTTGGGGTGCGGGGAGCCTGGCGAGACGGTTTATGACGACGGGCAGATGCGGATCGTGTCGCTGTCGCCGGCGGTGACGCAGGTGGTGGAAGAGTTGGGGCTGCGGGAAGCGGTGGTGGGGG
>JBCBSA010000024.1:0-16309 GCA_039819425.1 Planctomycetota bacterium | reverse complement strand
GCGTTCCACGGCTCCGCAGAGACGCGTGGTGCACCGAACCGAGGTCTGGACGCCTCAAGGCTACGAGGTTTACGTCGGTCCGATCGCATCGGCCGGGCGTGGCCGACGACGCATCGCGGCGGGCGTGAACCCGCTGGGCCGGCTGCCGGTGGTCCATATCCAGAATCTCGCCCAGCCGTTCGCCTACGAAGGCCTCTCCGACGTCGAGCCGTTGATCCCGCTCCAGAACGAGCTCAACACCCGGTTGTCCGATCGGGCCAACCGCGTCACGTTCCAGTCCTTCAAGATGTACCTGGGCAAGGGCATCGACGGATTCACCGATCGCCCCGTCGGCCCCGGGCAGATGTGGTCGACCGACAACCCCGACGCCGCCATCCACGAGTTCGGCGGCGACGCCCACACCCCCAGCGAAGACCAACACATCCGCGAAATCCGCGAAGCGATGGACAAAGCCTCGGGCGTCTCGCCCATCGCCGCGGGCGTCGTGGGCGGCAAGACCGGCAACCTCTCCAGCGAGAACGCCGTCCGCATCGTCCTCTTGGGCTTGCTCGCCCGCATCGAGAAGAAACGCCTGACTTACGGCGCCGGCATCGAGCGGCTCTGCGAATTGATCCTCCACGCCGCCGACGTCACTGGTGTGCTGCCGAACACCCCCGCGGAACGGCGCGTCCGCCTCGATTGGCCCACGCCGTTCCCCGACAGCGAGTCGCAGCAGCTGCGCAACGCGCTGGCCAAGAAAGACCTCGGGGTGCCCGAGAGCCAGCTTCTCGCCGAACTCGGCTACGCCGACTGCTTCGACCACGACTGACCCGAGAGTCAAACCCCGAACCCGGAGTTCACGCCATGCCCGACCTCACCGCACCCGTCAATGACGCCGATCTCGATACCCCTTCGACGGATGTACCGCCGCCGCCGACCGACGCCGATCCATCCCAGACCACCGACGACGCCACGCCCGAGAAGCGGGTCCCTGTTACCGAAGCGATCCGCTACCGCAAACGCGCCCAATCGGCCGAGCAGCAGCTCGGCGAACTCCACGACCGCTTCGGTCAGTTGCAGCGGCAGCTCGACGAATCGCGGCAGACCATCGTCGCCCTCGAGCGGCGCCAGAAGATCGACGCCCTGCTCACCGACTCCGACGCGATCGACCTCGAAGCGGCTCGGCTGCTCACCGAGGTCAGCGTGTCGCAGATGGACGAGCCGGACGTCGACGCCGCGGTGAGCGAACTCCGCCGGCAGAAGCCCTACCTCTTCCGCCGCCGGTCCCCGCGGTCCGGCTCGGCGATGGCCCCGCGGGTCGAGACACCGGCCGAGGAAGAACTCGCCGCTGAACGCGCCGCCGCCTCGGGCGACCGGCGCGACCTGCTGGATTACCTCCGCCTCCGGCGTCGGTGATTTGGCGGTCGACCGGTTGAGTGGTTTAGCGGTCGTCCACTTCATCGTTCATGCCATCAGGTTGTCAGACCGCAGAAACACCAACTCACACACACTCGACAAGGAACCTCCATGCCTTTTTCTGGAAAAGCCACCTACTCCGCCGGCCCCGAACTGCCCGAACTCGCCCAGGACGTCTCGGACGTCATCGGGATCATCAGCCCCTACGAAACCCCGCTGCTCGACCACCTCGGCGACCCGCAGCGGTCGGCCACCAGCACCGTGCACGAGTGGCTCGAAGACGCCCTGCTGCCCAATACCGACGCGACCGTCGGCACCGCCAGCGCCGGTGATACCACGATCGACGTCGCGAACGGCGACCGCTTCCGGGTGGGCGACCAGGTCCAGCCCGAGGGATCACGCGAGGTCGTCTTCGTCACCGCGGTCTCCGGCAACGAACTGACCGTCGCCCGCGGCTACGGCGGCACGACCGCGGCGGCGATCGCCGACGACACGACGCTCCGCATCCTCGGCAACGCCGCGCTCGAGGGCGACGATGCTCCGACCACACGCTTCACCAACCGCGTCCGTAAGCTCAACTACACCCAGATCTTCACCGCCGGCGTCGAGGTCTCGGGATCGCAGCTCGCTTCCCGCCAGGTCGCCGTGGCCGACGAGATGGACTACCAGAAGCAGGAACGCCTGCGTGAGCTGGTCCGCGACCTGGAGAACTGCGTCATCAACGGCGCGGCCAACACCGCCGGCAGCCCGGTCGGTGACGCCGCCACCCGTCGGACGATGCGCGGCCTGATCCCATCAATCGAGTCCAATGTTATTGACGGCGGCGGTCAACCGCTGACCGAAGCGACCCTCAACGCCGCTCTCCGGGACATCTGGGAGTCCTCCAACGGCCCGGTCGACACGCTCGTCGTCGGCGGGACGCAGAAACGGGCCATCAACGGCTTCGTCACCGCGTCACGCGGTTTCGGCCCATCGACCGAGCGGTTCAAAGATCTGGTCAGTGTTTACGAGTCCGACTTCGGCGTCTGCCGCGTCGTGCTCAGCCGGTGGGTCCCGCCTGACGCCGTGCTGATGCTCGACTCGTCGCGGATCGACGTGCTGCCGCTTTCGGGTCGGAGCTTCCAGTTCAAGCCGCTCGCCGCGACCGGCGACAGCGAGTCGGGCCAGGTGCTCGGCGAGTACACGCTCGAGGTCCGCAACGAAAACGCGCACGGCCTGATCCGCAACCTCTCGGCCGCGTAACCCGCCTCTCTTTCCTCCCCGCGGTGTCGGCGGCGAAAGCCGTCGGCACCGTTTCCCCCGGAATTTTCACTCCACGTCTTTTGATCTTTGCCTGACGGAAAGACCGCCATGAATTTCTCCACCGACCGCGATCTTTTGGCCTTTGAGCCGACGCTCTTTCACGACGTGCCCTGGGTCGGTCAACGGCGGGTCAACGCCGACGACGCGATGATGACGGACACTACGCTATCCAGCCCGTCCAGCGATTTTATTTCGGGCCAAGTCGAAACGGGCGGTGTTGTGTTGATCGACCGCCGAGCTTTCGAGGTGGTGTCGCGGGAAGACGCTCAGACGTTGACCGTTTCGCTCTTGCGGAGTCGCTTGATTGATGCGCCGATCCCCGGGGGCGACGGGGGGCCGTACCCGATTACGGTCCGGACGTTCGCGCCGCAGGCGGCGTTGGTCCACGACGGGTTGCTTCGGCTGCTGGGGGTTGACGCCGATTCGGGTGCCCCGGAAGCCTTGTCGGAAGACGCGGTCGTGTCTCTGTCGGTGATGGCTCGCTTGGAGGCGCTGGGCACGTTGGAGCGGGTCTACAGCGGGGCCGCGGCGCTCACGGGCGACAACCAGGGGCTGCTTTACAAAGCCGGCGAGTACCGACGCCGGTTCCGCCACGCCACGTCGCAGGCCAGTGTCCTACTCGACACCAACGGCGACGGCCACGCCGACGAACGCCGACGCCTCGGTGTCGTTCGGTTGCAGCGCGTTTGAGAACTTTACCGCTCCGCTTCGATCCGTTACGCCATGATCTTTTTTGATGCCCAAAACTTGTTCGGCTCCGGACCCTCCCGGCTCCACGTCGGGGCTTTGGCTCTGCGGCACCACACCGAGCCCGTGCCCCACGCCGACGGGACGACCCTGATTGCCCAGGGCCGGGAAGCTCGGCCGATCACCCAAACCGGCACACTCCTGGCCGACGACACGGTGACGATGACCGGCAAGCTCGCTGCGATTGAAAGCCGCGTCGATGGCATCGGCCGGACGCTGACCGACGACACCGGCCGGGTTTGGGAGGGCGTGGTGATGCTGCGTTTCGACCCCGGCCCCGTTGTGTCCCTGGGCCCGCGTTGCCGGGTGGATTACACGATCGATTACCTACAGGTGACGCCGTGACGAGCCCTTCCGGGGCCCTAACCGAGTCGATGTTGTTGTCCGCTGTTGTGGGCCGAGCGGTGCTCGACGAAGCGGGTGAGCACGACACGCTTGTCCACCTTCAGTGGCGTCCGCCGGACACGCCCGTTGCGATACAGGTCTACGTTAACGGCGACTTGGCGGATGTTGTGGCCGACTCCTCGTCGCACGAAGCCTGGCTCATCCTGGACCGGGCATCGGTACAGGAAGTCGAGCTTTTGGCCTTGCCTCTCCATAATGCCGTGGACGTCTGGGCCGGGCCTCCCACGTCGAATGGTGGGTTCGAAACAACGGCAACATCTCGGATTCAGGTCGCGCTGCTCCGGGACGAAACGCTGCCGATCGACACCAAGATCGGTGTGCTGATTGACGGTAACCGGGTGGGCGAAGCGTTGTTTTGGAACGAGAGCGACCCGCGCAGCGGCTTTGGGGGGTTGTTTGGTGTGGGTGGTTTCGGGCGGGACGCGGCGAGCGGGCCGGGCCTCGGCCGCGGCGAGCTCGGATACGGGCCGCTTGGCATCGACGGCACGGCCTGGCGTTGGCGATCGCTGCCGCTCGAGTCTGGTGAACATGCTCTGGAGCTAGAGGCTTCGGACGCGATGGGTGTGTCCGTCGGATCGGCCTCAGACCTCGGCAGCTTTGCCACGGCCCCAACGCCCTCGCCCGCGAGCCACCTTTCGATCGACGCCGACTTCACACTGAATTGGAACGCCTGAGTTATGCCTGAAGAGATCCACCCGCAAGACGCGGCGCTGCTAACGGCGACCCGCGACGACGCCACCGGCGTCGAGTACATCCCCACCGGCCGCAGCCCGTATTTCTTGGAGTACCGGCGCTCGCTCTACCGGACCCTCCGCGCCGCCGAGCGGGCCAACGACCTGCGGGTCTACGCCGACGGCGATCTCACCTTCGGGGTTCGCCCCGGCCGATGCTACATCGGCGACGCGCCGGTTGTATTCGATGGCCAGAGCGGCGTACCGCTGGTGCCTTCAGCGACCACGAGCCTGTGGCTCGACTCGAGCGGCGCAGTCCAGGCATCGACTTCGGGACTGCCAGACGACCGCGGCTCGTTTATCCCGCTCGCCGAGATCACGACCCTCGCCCAGACGATCGGCACGATCACCGACCTGCGTGGTGAGGCTTTCCTTCAGGCCCCGGGTCCGGCGTTACTCGGGCTGACGGCGACGGCCGAGGAGATCAACCGCGCCCTCGAAGGGGCCGCGTCGACGGTGACCGATGTCGCGCTCAACCAGCTTACCGCCGGCCCGTTCGCCGCGGCCGATTCCCTGCATAGCCACGCTTCATTCAAGCAGGATGTGCCGGGCGAAGCTGTTTTTCGGGTCGTCAACAACAGCTTCGATCCGTCGGCCGACCTCAGCGTCCGATTCAGCATCCCCGAGCTTTCGTTGACCGACACCGTCGTCTCGCTCGGACCCGCGCATCGTTTTCTGCAACAGACGCGGGGCGACATCACCCACAGCTTCGTCGGATCGATCCATCTACAAACCTCCGCACCCGGTACCTTGGGCGGCGATCGAGTCGATATCCCCGTCGGCGCCGTTCCGATCGACGGCCAAGTCACGGCCGTCGTCCTGAGCCTTGCCGGGAATCTTCAGTCGAGCGACAGCGCCGACGGCGTCACCGCCGTTGTCCGGGTCAACGGGGCCGCGTTGACCGATACCCCCGCTCGGCTTACGTCCGCCGATGGCCCGGGATTTGTCTGCACCGACCGGGGCGATGGTGTCGCTGCGATTCTGACCGACACCGGGGCGGAAGACGTACGGCGTGGCGACGTTGTCACCCTCGACCTGACACGCCGGGCGCTGGGCACGATTTCGGCGCAAGCCCGGCACGCCACGGTTTTGGTGGTGGTCCGTCCGGATCGCCCCGAATAGCACGCGTCCGGGCCCAAAGCGTTTTCCGTGTCCCGTCTTCTGATCGAGCCGTTCTATGAGCACCAGCGACCTCACCGTTGAACAGATCAATCAACTCGTCGGCACCCGGCACCCGGTGACCGGGATCGAGTTTCCACCCTCGGGTTTGCAGCCTTACCACGACTGGTTGATTCGTACGCTCCACCGCTTGGCCGACAGTTCGTTCGGTTATTGGCGAGTCGATCGGGCCGGCGTGAGCCCGACTTCGATTTCGGTCGCGCCGGGCCGGGCCTCGATCGCAAGTGTCGCGGTTGATTCGGAGGGTACGGTGATCGACCTGGCGGGCTTCAACAACGAGACGGCCTTCGTCTGGCTGGAAGCTGACGGTAATGAAGCACTCGTCGCCGCGGGAGCGGCCTCTGAGGGATGGCCCGCGACGGCACACCTGGCGTTGGCCGAGGTGGCACTCGACGGCGGAGCGATCGCCGCCATTGTTGATCGGCGGCTTGATGCCGTCTTCCGCACCTGAGCCCGTATTAACCCGAGCGGAGTCTGTCTTGCGCACCCCCCGACATATCGACTTCAACCCACCGGGCTGGGGCGAGTTCGACGCCCCACCCGTGGAGTGGCCCTCCTACGCCGAACAGGTCCTCGAATGGCAGCCACTGGCTTACTGGCGTCTGGGGGACGCCGCCGGCTCGGTTGCCTATGAGGAAGTAGCCGGCCTCGACGGAAGCTACGTCGATGGCGTGACGCCCGTTTCACCCGGCGCGATTTTCCGCGACCCAGACCCCGCAGCCGTATTCGATGGCGAGCAGTCGGCGGTGTCCGTGCCTTCCACCACCCTGCTCAACAACAGTACGGCCTGTTCTTTCGTGTTCTGGTTGAATTACCAGGCGGCTTCGGTCGAGTCGGACGGCGCCGTGATCAGCCGGGAGGCCGGCCCCGACCAAGGCTGGGGCGTTTGGGTTGATCGGGAAGGCTTTCTTAGCGGCCGACCACGCACACTCACACTCAGTGTTGGGTTCGGCACCGCGTTCCAGATCGAGGGCAACGCCGATCTGGTAACACCGGGCGTCTGGGATTTTTATGCGGCAACCTTTGCCGGCCTGGGCGCGATGTGCCTCTACAAGAACGGGCGGCTCGATCGTTCTCAGCCGGCCGCCGAATTCCAGATGCCCGCGTCGACCGAGCCGGTCTGGATCGGGGCTCAGCGCCATACGACCCGGTTCCTGCCGGCGATGCTCGACGAGTTGGCCGTTTTCGACCGGGCGTTATCCGCAGAGCAGATCGCCTTGCTCTATGAGTTGGGCCGCGGTTCGCCGGTCCCGCCGGTGATCGGGGGTGCCTCGTGACGGTTTTGTTGACTCAGGATTCCGATTCTGACCTGGGGGACCGTCCGGGTTTGCGGGGCCGGGGGGTGCGCGTCAAAGTGACACCCGGTCTCGGAGGCCGCGTGCTGTCCTTGCCGTTGGGGGCAACTCGCAGCCGATTGCACACCCGTTTCTATCTCCGGCTAGGAGGCTTGGCCGGAGGAAACGTCATGGTCGCCGGCGCTCTTCACGACGCGGACGGCCCTTGTTGGTGGCTGGACCTGGACCCGGTCGCAAAGGCGCTGAAGCTACATCACCCCAACGGCGAATTGTCCCTCGGCGTGCCGGTTGATACCGACCGCTGGACCGCGTTAGAAGTCGGCTGGAATTCGGTCGGTGACGAAATGAAGTGGTGGGTCAACGGCCGGCCCGCTGGCGTCGCACCCCTGGAACACACACCCGCCGGCATCGACCATGTCTGGCTGGGCGCCGCTTATCCTTCGATCGATACGGGCGGTGAGTTTTCGTTGGACGAATGGGCCATCGATGAGTCTTACCTTGGCCCGCTTGTTGTCGCGCCGGAAGGCGCATTCGCGGACGACCTTCGGCGCTGGCTGGTGACCTACCACGCCGGCTCGGCGGATTCCGCGGGTTGGGCCGAAGACTACCGCCGACGGCGCGGAGTGCCGCACGCCAACTTCCTAGGCGTTGAGGCTCCGACGCAAGAAACCATCACCTTCAATGAATTCGAGCTGGCTCGCGGCCAGATCGACGACTATCTCGATCGTCACGCTTTGGGCGAATACGTGCTCGGCATTCTGCTAGGGCCCGGTACGCCGGGCTTCGTGACGGACCCCGATCTCGGCACGCCCGTTCCCCTGGCATCGATGCTGCAGGCCGCGGGGGACGGTTTTTTTACGGTCGACAATTCGGTGGCCCAAGTGTTGGAGTTGAAGCGGCCGACCGTCGAAAGCCTGAGCGGCGTCAGGCTGACTGCACGGATCGACGGCCCGACGCCGGCTGCTTCCACCACGCTTCTCGATCGTGCCGACGCGGTGTCCTCTCAACGAATGGAATCCCGGGACCGATTGTGGATCGATCGTTTCCCGGACGACGGTGTCTATTCCGGTGTGGCCACGACCTTGATCGACTGGATGGCGGGCCCGGAACGCCAGCAACTCCGGCTGCCGATCCAGCAAGCCACCGGCCCCTCGACCGATGCGTCTGATCACGACAACGTCACGCGCGACGCCTTTTACTGGGGCTGGGCCGGCCCTTCGGTCCCGGAGGGCTTCTTCGGCGAAAACCCCGGACCGCGTGCGGTATTCGGTCAGATGCGGTTGAGCTCCGACCCGGGTACTTCCGGGTCGCTGCGTCAAACGTCCGCTACGAATTGGGCCGAAGCCGCTCTTTCCGAGGGATACGCCGCCGTCATCGCGGCGTCCCGCAATGATTCGTTAGTCACGGTTCCTCGCCCCGGGCCGTTTTTCGAGGCGTTGCGGCGTGGATGGACTTTGGCTGAAGCCTGGATACTTGCCCTGCCGCTCGTCCGCACCGCGTACTTCATTGTGGGCGACCCGCTGATGACCGTGTCGACGCCGTTGGCGGGGTGGAGTGTTTACGGGCCGCTTCAAGACGCTTCCGAGTTCGATCCCGGGCGGCCGCTTGCCGTGCTGCCGGAATCACAAACCTCTTTGACTTTGCCGCAGGAAGCGCGGCCGAGCGCTAGCGAGAGCCTGTGGTACCTCGTCCGACGAAGTGGCCGCGACGGACAGACCGAGACGGCTTTCCGTCCCGTGGGTGTCGGTCGGGTGGGCGACGAAACCGCCCCGGCCGCGACGCCGTTGGCCTGGCCGACGCGAGAGGGCTGGGGTGTCGAGCGATCAGGCGACAGCTTGTATGTCCACGCGGTGCTCTTTCCTCGGCTCAACGCAAACCAGTCGCTCACGTTACTTCTTGAGTCCGACGACGGCGTCGAACCTCGTCAGGTTTCGACGGCCGACCGCGCCACGGTTGTCACCGCGACGACGCCCACGCCGATGCCGACGCAGACGGTCCGTTTCCGGTGGCGGGTGGTTACGGCGTCGGCATCGATTTGGCTATCCCCTTGGTCGCGTGCGGTGACGCCGGCCACCACGCTCGGATCCCCGCTGACCTTGTTGGAGCGCTAACGTGGCGGCAACCGCGACATTTCCTTCCGTTCATACCTCGGCTACGCAGCCGTCGACGCTACCCGTCGTCTTCGTCGAGGGTCGCCCCACGCCGGAGCTGACCGTCAACCGGTACGCCACCGATTCGCCGCTCGGCCGGCGTGAAATCACGGTCACGGCCTCCAAATCCCGGGAACTCCGGCACTGGCGGAACCGGTCGGCGAGCATAGCCATTCCGCGTGCCATCGCCGGAGGTGAGGTGCGGTGGCAGGTCCTGTCAACGGGTCGGCTTTCCGATTCGCAGGGCCGGGTGTCGGTCGGGCACGACGCGGTCGAACTCAGACTCTCCGAGAACTGGGCCGAGGCTCTTAGCCAAATCCCCGAGACCTTCTGGGCGGTCGACAGCCACGAGCGAATAGTCCGCGCCAACTCGCTGGTATTCGGCGTTGGCCGGAGAGCCAATCGCTCAACCGAGCGACACTCGGTCGGCGGCCGCTGGGTCTACCTACCCAGCACCGAAAACAACGAATGGGCGATCGAGCAGGTCATCGCCACACTCGACGCCGTATACCGTTTGTCGCTCGATCCCCTGCGGCTGGCGTCCGCGATGCGTCATCTGCCGCTCACCGAAACGATCGAACTCTCGGGCCCGGCCGACGGAGGGCTGGCCGACCTGCTCACGGCGAACCGGTTGTTCGTCGACCGACGGTTCACGGGTGTTGAGGCGACGATCGGTGAGCGCCGGGTCGTGCGCCCGCTCGTCTCGGGCCGGTCTGTTTCGATCTCGTTCCCCAAGGCCGACCGGCATCGCGGAATCGTGTCGAAGTTTGAGGTGGCCCAGCCCGATACGGGGCCGCGTCGCTGGGTGGCGTACGGCTCACCCCCCGTAGTGGAATCGACCTTCGACTTGATCCCAGGTTGGGACGCCACGCTGGAGGGCGGTTCGCCGGACGCTTACGATCCCGCCGGGAACCCAGACTTCAGCCGTTACGTCAACGTCTACCGCCGATGGGTCCTCAACGAGGACGCACAAGCCGACGGGCCGGTCTTCGACTTGGCGTCGTTTTTCGGCCAGCCCGGGTTGGCTCCCACCCCGCGGCGTTTCGGGCCGTGCGTCGCTCAAGACGATGCGGAGAGGCCGCTCTCGCCCGTGTTGGAATACAGCTTGGACGTGGGTGTGACCTGGGTTCGACTCACAGGCGGCTGGTCGGTTCTGGC
The DNA here is from genome assembly GCA_039819425.1 of Planctomycetota bacterium. Taxonomy (GTDB): domain Bacteria; phylum Planctomycetota; class Phycisphaerae; order Phycisphaerales; family Phycisphaeraceae; genus Algisphaera. Next base: position 5,947 of record JBCBSA010000024.1, on the reverse strand, counting down.
CGATCGGGCCGGGGTTCTTGTGACGGAAGGGACGCTTGCGTCCGGCTGGATCGACGCGGCGGCGGCGGGGAGCCTGCGGCTGCGTTTAACCGCAAGCCTGACCAGCCCCAACCCGATCGAGGCCGCGCGGTGGCGGGGCAACCCGTTCGGGACCACCCGGTCACCTGTGGTTTTGGACTGGAGCGACCGGTTTGCTCGCAGGCAGGTGGCCGCGGCAAGCATCCACCACGCCGCGGTCCGTGCCGGCACGCTGGGGGCCGATGAGCGCGACGACACCGCCGCGATGGCCGACCGCCTGGTCCGACGCCTGGATCAGGAAGAACAAACCCCCTCTGCGGACCCGGCCCGGATCGAGTTGACCCTCACCGGTGTTCGACCCGAGTGGCGGGTGGGTGATCGGCTACGCGGCGTGCTCGGGCCGGGACGCGACGCCCAAGGCGAGCCGTCAGGCGTGAGCGGACACGGGGCCACGGTGGTCGGGGTCCGCTGTGATTTCAACGAACAGCCCCGGACCGTCATCACGCTGGCGGGCTGATCCGGGCAGAACTTATTCAGGAGCGATCGGTGATCGACGAAACCATCCAATCTCTCGCTCAGTTCGGGGCGGCCGGCCTGATGGGGACTCTCTGGGTGTGGGAGCGGACGATGACGCGTCGGCGTGAGTCCCAGCTCACGGCCGTCCACAAAAGGCTGATGAGCGAACGGCATCAGCTCCGGGAGCTGATGCGGGTCGTGCACCGCAACACCCGCGCGATCGAGCGTTTCGAGCAGAGCCAAAACCGGCTCCAACGCACCCTCGAAAGGATGGGCCGCGATGGCAACCAGCGTGTGGCTTAAACCCGGTGTTGGATGGCGGGTCCCGAGCCGGTGGTTGTGGTGTGTCGGGTTAGCGAGCCTGATGGCGGGCTGCGGTTCGCCGCCGTCCGCGGTCCCGCTGATGCGGGCGGTGCGGCAGGCCCTGGCCGACGAAGCGGAGGCGGTGGAAACCGCCGACGCCGCGCGAGACCGGCGGCATCTCGACCGCCTGCGGGCCGACCTGCGTGAGGCCTACCGCGCCGACCTCGACGAAGCCGAGGCGTTGACCCCGGCGTGGATCGACGAAGCGACCGTGGTCTATGTCGCGGCCCGCGAGGCGTTGCTACGGCACGAACTGGAACTCGAAAACCGGCGTGCCATCCGGGCCGAGAACCTGCGGCTCGCGGCTCGGGCTCAAACGCAGGCCATCGCGAACCTCGAACATCAGGACCGTCTTCTCGCCACCTTCGGGCTCGATCTTTGGCGTCTGCCCGTGCCCCAGCCGGAGTCTTCGAGATGAGCAAGCCGGCCACCCCGCTGCGTGAACTGGTGGAGGGCGCGATCGACCGGCAGTGGATCGTGTGGTCGCGGGACCACCCGCACCTGGCCCGCGCGATCGACCGGACCCGCTTGATCGACACCACGGCGGAGCGGCTGGCGGAGGATCCCGATTTCCGAGCGGCGATGCACGACGCGGACCTGGACGAGCGCCGCCTCGTCGAGGCCGCTCGGTTGCTGGCGTGGGCGGAAGGGTGGATCAAACGGGCCTTGCGGTAAGTCCTGGGTTTCTAGCTGATGAGAAGGAGCACACGATGGATCGACGGCGTTGGACGAGTCGGAAGTTTCTGGTGAGCCTGTCGGTGCAGGTCACGGCGGTAGCGGTGTTGATGTGGCCCGAGCACGAGTCGGCGATCGTCGAGGCGTCGCGGTCGGTGACGGCGTTGGTCGTGTTGCTGCTGAGCGGGCTGGGTTACGTCACCGCGGAAGCGTCGCTGGATCGGCGTGGCCCTGACGAACGTGAGGCCTGACCTGTTGCCGGGCCTGGGGCGGCGATTTATCCTCGGGTGATGAGGCGTGATATTCGGCCACTTCGACGCCCACGACGCGCGCGGACGTCTGTGGTGTTGGCCGTTTTTTCCGCGGTCTTGGTGGGTTGTGTGCAGCCGAAGGGGGCCGGGCTGGGTGATGATGGTCCGGGCCCGGATTCCGCGTGGCAGCCGCGGCCGACGGCACTTCGCATCTACCCTTCGACACGTTTTGTGCGTGAGTTCGAGACGCCGCTGCTCGAGGCGCGGGTCGAGTTGTTCGACGAGATGGGGGACTCGGTCAAGGCGTCGGGCCGGGTGCGGTTCGAGCTCTTCGCGGCGGGTTTTTCGCCGGGGATCGACGTGGGCCGGCTGCTCTACAGCTGGGACATCACGCTGACCAGCCTGGAAGATCAACGGCGCTACTACGACCCGATCACACGCAGCTACCTCCTGCGGCTTCGGCTGGACTCGTCGGCGGTCTCGCGTCGACAGGTGCTGCTTCGGGTGACGTTTCAACCCGACGGCGACACCCGCCTCGTCGACGAGCAGCCGATCCGGCTCGAATGGTGACCCCCCGGAAAGGTGCCTCGGCTTGGTGTCGAGTGTTTCGTTAACCATCAAGCGAAGCGATCCCGCGGCGGACTTCGTCGATGAGGGCTCGGGCTTGGTCGGCGGTGACGGCCTCGGCGATGATGCGGAGGATCGGTTCGGTGTTGCTGGGTCGGACGTGGACCCAGCGGTCGGGCCAGTCGATGCGGACGCCGTCCTGGGTATCGACTTTCTGGTCGGCGAAGTGGTCTGCGGTCCAGGCGAGAACGGGGTCGGCCTGATCGCGGCTGGGCAGTTCGAGTTTGTCCTTGACGATCGCGTAGGCGGGCGTCGAGGCGACGAGGTCGGAGAGCGGCTGCTTACGCTGGGCGAGCATCTCGAGGATGAGGGCCATGCCTACGAGGCTGTCGCGGACGTAGCTGACGGGGGCCCAGATGATGCCGCCGTTGCCCTCGCCGCCGAGGTGGGCTTGGTGCTCTCGCATGCCGGCGGCGACGTTGGCTTCGCCGACCGGGGTGCGGACGACGGAGGCTCCCACGGCGGCGGCGATGTCGTCGAGCATGCGGCTGGTCGAAAGGTTCGCCACGGCAACGTCACGTTCACGGGTGCGGTGCATCGCGCAGAGGGCGAGGGTGTACTCCTCGCCGATGTAGGTGCCGTGTTCGTCGACGACGGCGAGGCGGTCGGCGTCGGGGTCTTGGGCGAAGCCGACGTCGGCGTTTTCTTGCGCGACCCGTTTGCAGAGCTCGGTGAGGTTGTCCTTGGTGGGTTCGGGGGTGTGGGGGAAGTGGCCGGTGGGCTGGGCGTAGAGGTGGACGCGTTCGACGCCGAGGTGGTCGAGCAGGGCCGCGGCCTCGTCACCGCCGGCGCCGTGGACCGAGTCGACGACGGCTTTGAGCTTCGCGGCGCGGATCGCCTCGGCGTCAACGATGTCGGCGACGACGTCGCGGTGGACGGAGACGCCGGTGAGGTCGTCGGTGACGGGTTGGAGGTCTTCGACGGTGACGTGGTCGGCGGTGTCTTGTTGGAAGCGCTCGATGATGCGCTGGGCGTCGGCGGCCGGGGGGGAGACGCCGTCGTGGCGGAGCGGCTTGAGGCCGTTCCAGGGCGTGGGGTTGTGGCTGGCGGTGATGACGAGGCCACCGTCGCCGGCCAGACGCTTGAGCATGATCGCGACGCCGGGGGTGGAGAGGACGCCGACGCGGACGACGCGGCAGCCGACGGAAGTGAGGCCGGCGACGGCGGCGTACTCGAACATCAGGCCCGACGGGCGTGAGTCGCGGCCGACGACGACGAGGGGGTGCGGGGTGTGACGAGACTGTTTGATCCAGGTGCCGAGCGCCGCGGTGTAACGAGAGACGACCGGCGGGGTAATGGATCGACCGACGAGGCCACGCATGCCGCTGACGCTGAGCATCAGAGGAGTAGAGGGACCAGGTGTTTCGGGTTTTGGGTTTGGGATGTCTTGATCCTTCGACGGATACCGGCGGCTTGATATCAGTATGTCAGTACCACGCGTGAAGCTGTTCGAGCGTGACGCCGGCGAGGTCGGGGAGCAGGCGGTCGGCGTCGGCGAGGGGCTCGGCGGGGCCGGTGGTGGTGAGGGCGAGGGTGCGGAGCCCCGCGCCGCGGGCCGAGCGGAGGCCGGCGGCGGTGTCCTCGATGGCGAGGGCGGACGCGGGGTCGACGCCGAGGCGCTGGGCGGCGAGGGCGTAGCTGGCGGGGTCGGGCTTGGAGCGTTCGACGTCGTCGGCGGCGACGACGATCTCGAAGCGGTCGCGTCGGCCGAGCAGGTTGAGCATGAGGTCGATGTCGGCGTGGGTCGCGCCGCTGGCGATGGCGATGGGCAGGCCGGCGGCGTGGCACTCGTCGATGAGGTCGAGGCTGCCGGGGATGGCGATCGAGCGGGCGTCGGCGTTCTCGGACCCGGTATCAGCCGCGGCGGCGGCATCGAGGACGGCGTCGAAGGCGGCTTGTTTTTGGTGGCACAGCTCGGCGACGCGGTCGGGGGTGGGTTCCTGGCCGGAGGTCGCGAGCATCAGGCGGAAGGCGTCGCGGTCGTCGAAGCCGATGTACTGGGCGAGGTACTGCTCGTAGGTGAACGAGAAGCCGATGCTCTTGCCGACCATGACGAAGGCCTGGTAGTGCATGGGCTCGGAATCGACGATGACGCCGTCGAAGTCGAAGACGATGGCCTGGAGCATGGCGGGGAGTGTATGGCGGGGGGTGGTTCGGGGGTAGTGCGGTTTGATCCGGGGCTTTGTCGCCTCCTCCCCCTTCCTGGGGCGGGGCCTCCGCAGCCCTCGACTTAAACTGGGGGGATGATTCGGGTGAAGGTGTTGTTGTTTGCGTCGCTGGCGGAGCGGGCGGGGGTCCGAGAAATCGGGCTGCGGTTGCCGTTGGAGAGCGTGGCGGGCGACGTCTGGGATGCGGTGGTCGAGCGTTATCCCGAACTCGCCGACGCGCGGCCGACGACGACGATCTCGGTCAACCTCGAATACGCCGAGCCCGGGCGGGTATTAGCGGACGGCGACGAGCTGGCGCTGATCCCGCCGGTGTCGGGCGGCTGACCCCCCTCGGAAGTTACAACTGCGAATTGCTTACCGCGGTAGGAGGAGCCTTGGCCGCAAGGGGCGGTAACGTTTTGTGTCTTATGACGGTTAACCCGACTGGGCGATCGGCCGATGGGATGTGGAGGAGACGGCGGCCGATCGCTGTTTCCGGGAGACCCACGGAGAAAGGACAAGGACCGCCGTCATGGCCAAACAGAAAGACATCCTGACCACGGGCGAAGTCGCCAAGATCTGCAACGTCGCCCCGCGCACGGTCAGCAAGTGGTTCGACTCGGGCCAGCTCCGCGGCTACCGCATCCCCGGCTCGAAGGACCGCCGCATCCCGATGCCGGCCCTGATCCGCTTCATGAAGGCCCACCACATCCCGCTCGACGGGCTGCAGTCGGGCAAGACCCGCGTGCTCGTCGTCGATCAGGCCACCGAGATCGTCGGCGTGCTCACCAAGGTGCTGACCGAGCAGGCCAACTACGAAGTCAAGACCGCGGACACCGGCTTCGCCGCCGGCGTCGAGTGCGAGAAGTTCCGGCCGCACGTGCTGCTGCTGGACATGCACCTCGGCGACGTCAAGGGCGAAGACGTGCTCAAGCTCGTCCGCGCCAGCGACGACCTCCAGGCCACCAAGGTCATCGCCATGTCCGGCAAGCTGACCGACGGCCAGTCCCAGCACCTCCTGAACAGCGGCTTCGACGGCTACCTCAAGAAGCCGTTCCACGTCCGCTCGGTCATCGAGGCCGTCGAGGACGCGGTCGCCATCGTTTACTGATTCGACTCTACCCGCCCGCAGGGCAGATCCAGAGCGGCAACGGTCCAGGGAGATCACGGCCCCGAAGAGAGACACGGAGGGGAACCGAACGCCACGCCGCCCGCCGCCGCCCCGGTCTGATCCGGGGCGGTGTTTTGTAGTGGGCAGTGGGGGGGGTGGGGGGGGGGGGGAGAGGAGCCGGCAAACAGCGGCGCCGCGCGGTGGGGGGGGCCCCAGCCCCCCGCCCCCCGGCCCCCCCC
>JBCBSA010000023.1:0-16498 GCA_039819425.1 Planctomycetota bacterium | reverse complement strand
GCCGTGGATCGCGCCGAGGCGTTTGGTGCCGAACAGGTCGCCGAGGAAGGCGGGGAGGGTGGCGAAGCCGCCGCCGTAGCAGGTGAGGATGAGCAGAACCAGGGCGGTGAACGCCCAGGGGGCCGGACCTGTGGCGAGCAGGGCGAAGGCGACGATCTGGATCCCAAAGAAGGCGGCGTAGGTGCCCGGCCGCCCGAGGAAGTCCGAGGCGGACGCCCAGCCGAATCGGCCCAGGCCGTTGAACACGCCCATGAGTCCGACGAGGGTCGCGGCGGCGGCGACGGACATGCCCGCGGTCTCCTGGGCCATCGGCGAGGCGACGGCGATCAGCCCGATGCCACAGGTGATGTTGATGAACATCATGGTCCACATGAAGTAGAACCGGCGGGTCCGCAGGGCCTCGACCACGGTGAGCTGGGCCAGGTCTTCGCGGACTTTTTTCTTCCTGGCGGGTTGGGCGGCCAGGGCCTCGTCGGTGAGGTGGGCGGGCTTCCAGCCCTTGGGCGGCGGGGCGATGTACAGGGCGCTGAGGAAGATGAGGACGAAGTAGGTCCCGCCGAGGACGAAGAACGTGCCGGCGGTGCCGACCGCCTCGGCGTTGAAGAGCCGGGCCATGACCGGGCCGAAGACCATGGCCGCGAAGCCAAATCCCATGATGGCCATGCCCGTGGCGAGGCCGCGCTTGTCGGGGAACCATTTGACCAGGGTCGAGACCGGGGTGATGTAGCCGACGCCCAGCCCGACGCCGCCGAGCACGCCGTAGGTGGCGACGAACAGCGGCAGTGATTCGAGCGAGACGGCGAAGCCGGCCCCGACCGTGCCCAGGCCGTAGCACACCGCCGCGAGCATCCCCGCGGCGCGCGGCCCGTATGTTTCTACGAAGTGCCCGAGGAACGCCGCCGAGAGCCCGAGGCAGACGATCGCCACGGAGAACGCCATCGTGATGCTCGATTTTTCCCAGCCCAGAGCTTCCTTCAGGGGCAACGTCATCACGCTGTAGGCGTAGACCGATCCGATGGAGAGGTGGATGCCGACGCCCGAGAGCGCGACGAGCCAGCGGTTACGGGGAGCGGACATGTCGGTTCCTGGTTGGATGCCACGGTGGGTGCGGCCTCGGCATCGCCGGCGACGGGTCGACATCGTCGGCGGAGCCCGCATCGTACATCGTCCGCAGGACCGCCTCGCGGCCCAGCCCTTGGCCCTCGGCGGTGACACCCCGGGGTTCCATCGGCTTGCGGATCAGGAGCGGTGAGCCGGGTGACCTGGACATCCAGGCACACCCCGGCACCGGAAGATGGATGTCCGTAGCCCCTAGGCGGAGAGGGGGGTGCAGAAGTAGGTCTGCTCGTTGCCGACGGTGACGGGGCGGAGCAGGTGCAGACGCAGGAGGCGGCCCAGGCGAGCGACGAGGTGGACCGACTGGTCGGCGCGGTCGGTGAAGAGGTGGAGGATGGGGTCGGCGTCGGGGTCGAAGTGGCGGGTGCGCTCGGTGAGCTGCAACAGGGCGCGGTGCTGGCGGGCCCAGTCGCGGACGGCGACGAGCTCGACGATGGCTTCCTTGGGGGTGGGCGGGTCGCCGTCGGCGGAGTCGTGGCGGTGCAGGAGGTGCAGCCGGCCGGCGGCGTCGAGGGCGAGCTGGGTGTGGGGCTGGGCCGGGCAGCGGGCCTCGAGAGCGAGGCCGCCGGGGATCGAAGCGGCGGCACGGGGGTCGGAGTCGATCAGGGCGAAGAGGTCGGGGCCTCCGCCCCCGGAAATGGCCCCGGAAGTAGCCCCGGCAGCGACTTTGGGTTTCTGCTGGGGCGTGGACGAGCCGGCTTCGACTTCGACGGGGGCGTCGAGGGGGGGGAGGGCTGGGGCTTCGACGCGATCCGGGGCTTGGTCGTCTCTTTCCGGGGGCGCGGGCTCGGCAGCCCTCGGCTTGGGGGGTGTGAGCGCTTGGAGCCAGGTGGTGAGGCGGGGCCAGTCGGCCTGGGGCGGGGCGAAGCGGCCGAGGGTGCGGCAGCGGGCGGGGATCATCTGGGGCTGGAAGCCGATGAGCTCGAGGGGGGTATGCAGGAAGTTGGCGACGGCGGAGCGGAGCTTCTGGGCGGCGTGGTGGCCGGCGTCGTGGTCCGAGCCGACGACCATCAGGCCGACGCGGGTGCGGGCCACGCGGTCGTCGGACTCGAGCAGGGTCTTGAGCAGGCGGTACCCGGCGACGATGGCGGCGTCGTCGGCGCCGCTGAGCAGGGTCCAGTCCCGCAGGTCCAGGAGCTGGGGGAGCGACTCGGGCGTGGGGTCGAGGTGGACCAAGACGGTGCGGACCGGGGCGACGCGGGCTCGGCAGAGCTGGTTGAGCACGTCGACGAGGTCGCGGCCGCGGAACCCGCCGGGGGGGATCCGCTGCGACGGCCCCCGCCCCCGGAAAGGGGCCGCGGCTTCGTCGGGGGTCTGGTCGGGCTGGGGGGTGTTCGTCGGCTCGACGAGTTCCAGGTCGATGCCCTCGGAGTCAACGTGGAGGACGGCGACGGCGCCGTCCTGCTGCGCCAGGAGCTGAGCGTACTGGGTCAGCCAAGGGCCGGCCATGCCGGGGAGGTTGCCGAGGACGACGGCCTCGGCGTATGCGGTGGGGGGGCCGTCAAGGGGATCGGGGGTGAGGCCGGGCGAGTCGTCGCCGGTGAAGCGGAGGTTGGGCGTGGCGGAGGCGGGGCCGGGGTCGGCGGGTTGGCCGTAATCGGAGGCGGTCGGCTGGGGGGCTCGTTCGCCCTCTTGCTCGGGCTCGTCGAGCATGGGTTCGGGAGGTTCGGAAAGGGTGGCCCTGGGCTTGGGAGGCAGTTTGATGCTGGGGGGGCCGTCGAGGGGATCGGGAGACGGCGGCGCGGCGTCGGACCGGCCGGTTCCGGTGAGGAACAGGTCGGCCAGGTCGTCGAGGCGGGTGGGGGTGCGGTCGTCCATGACGGCGGGGTGAGCGGTCGGGGGTGGTCCGGCGGGATCGCGGGGATCCGGGGCTTTGCCACCCCCTTCCGGGGGCGGGAGGGGCGGCAGCCCTCGGCTTAACGCCGAAGGGCTTAGGCGGGCGGTTTGATCTCGATGATGTTGTTGAGCTCGCCGAAGGGATTGGACTCAACGGTTTTGTTGTAGGGGTCCTGGACCCACTGGCCGCCGCGGACGAGGCGGTAGCGGTATCGGCCGGGGGGGACGTTGACGCAGGCCCGCCAGACGCCGAGGTTTTCGTCCATGGTCATGGGCGTCTGGGAGGGGTTCCAGTTGTTGAAGTCGCCGGCGATGGCGAGCCCCCCGGAAGTATCGGCCTTGGCTTTGACCGCCGTTTCGGTTGAACTACCGGAAACGGCGTCATCACTTCCGGGGGCCGGGGGGATGGCGGGCTGGACGAAGAGGACGCCGCGCGGGGTATGGCGGACGCCGTAGAGCTTGGCGAGTTTTTCGCGGAGGTTTTCGGCGGGGGCGGCGCGGTCTACGCCGGGACCGTCTGCTTTTGCTGGCGAGAGGGTGGGTTCGGCCGCTTTCGGCTCGGCCGTACGTTGGTTGGCCACGGTGTCGACGAGCTCGGCGATGCGGTTGGGTGAGGCCGGGGCAGGGTGATCCGGGGCTTTGTCGCTGCGCTCTGCAGCCCTCGGTTTGGCGAGGGGCTCGGAGGGGACGCCCGGGGTGAGGGGCAGGCCCAGGGCGTCGGTGTCGGGGTCGTCCTCGAAACGCTCGGCGAGGCGGGCGGTCTTGGCGGACAGGGCGCGGGCCCGCTCGACGAGTTCGGCCGCCCGGCTGAGGGCGGGGTTGGTCGAGGAGCCGGCGGTGCGGGTGGCCGGGTCCGGGGCTTTGTCGCCCCCTTCCGAGTGCCACGGCTTCGTGTGGCTTGCGGTGGCCGGGTCGACCGTCTCGTCGGGGGTGAGCGTGACCGGCGGAGCGGGGGGGTTGTCCTGGAGCCAGTTGGCCAGGGCCTCGAAGTCCTGCATGCCGCGAGAGGCGGCGTCGTACTCGGTGATGGGTTGGCCGAAGCTGGCGGCTTCCTTGAGTTTGCTGTTGAAGTTGATGACCAGGGGCAGGACGCGTTCGCCGAAGTGCTTGCGGAGCTCGCTGAGGATCTCGCGGGCCAGCTTGGTGCGAACGTCGTACATCGTCGGCAGGACGCGGAAGCGGACCTGGTGGCCGACGCGGCGGACGAGCATCTCGATGGTCTGTTCCTGGCGGACGCTGCCCTGCATGGCGAAGTAGCCGGTCTCGACGGGGATGAGGACCTCGTCGGCAGCACGCAGGGCGTTGAAGGTCAGGAGGCCGATGGACGGCGGGCAGTCGATGATGCAGTAGTCGTAGCGGTCCTGGACGGTGGAGAGGATCTGGACCAGCCGGCGGTCCTTGTCGTGAGCCGAGGCGAGCCGCATCTCCATGGCGGCCAAGGCGATGGAGGAGGGAGCCAGGTCGAGGCCGCGGCTGATCTGCCAGGTGACGTCGGCGACGGACATTGTGCCGTCGAGGCCATGCTGCAAGAGGTCGGCGGTAGAGCGTTCGATCTGGGCGTCGGGCACGGCCAGGCCCAGGGCGCAGTGGGACTGCGGATCCATGTCGACCAGTAGCGTGCGGTGGCCCCGCAGGGCGAGGACGGCGGCGAGGTTGATCGACGTGGTCGTCTTCCCGCAGCCGCCTTTTTGGTTGATGATTGCGATCGTGCGCACGCCCGAGACCTTTCGTCCGTGAAAGGGAAACCTTGCCCCAGGGGACGTTATCGGGGTTAAACGGGGGAAAGCTTGAATGTGGAAACCGGGCGGAGTCAATCGGGGACGCCGCTTGATCGCGTGGACTACTTAAACTGAGGTCTTGCGCACACGCCTCACCTCGAGTCTCGTCCTGGCCAGCCGTTCCCCGCGGCGGGCGTGGCTGTTGCGCGAGGCGGGGTTTGGGTTTTCGCAGGTCGATCCAGATTACGCCGACCCGGCCGACCCGAACACCAACGGGAACCTGAGCGGCGGGCCCGAGGCGTTGGCGATGCGGGTAGCCGAAGCGAAGCTCGCCAGCATCCCGGCCGAAGCGATGCCCGAAGGGACGGTGGTGCTGACGGCCGACACGCTGGGGGTCGCGGCCGACGGTGGGCTGATCGGCACGCCCGAAAGCGAAGAGGCCGCCCTGGCGATACTGCGTCGGTTGGTGGGGGGGGACCACACGATCGTGACCGGGGTCGCGTTGGGACGTGTGGGGGGTGACGCCGAGTTTGAGGCCTGGGCGGACACGGCGGAGGTCCGGCTGGGCACGATCAGCGAGCAGACTCTGCGGGAGTACGTCGCCACCGGGGCGTGGCGGGGCAAAGCGGGGGGGTACAACCTGGCCGAGCGGCGGGCGGCGGGCTGGCCGATCGAGGTCGACGGCGACCCGGGCACGGTGATGGGCCTGCCGATGCGTCGGCTGACGCCGCGGCTCGAAGCGTGGGGCGTGATTCGGCACGGCGTGGCCCCGGTGGAGCAACTCTGACATGGCCCGACGGATCGGGCGTCGCCGACGCACCAACACCCGGCTGTTCCCCACGTCCAAGCGCATCGAGGGCATCCTCGGCGGCGGGGACCGCGACCCCGTCGCCCACGCGCTGCGCCTGCTCACCCCGCTGGGTGTCCCGCCGTACCGCCTGGCCAACGGCGTGCGGCAGTCGCTCTACACCGCCGGGGTGCTGCCGGCCCGCGACCTCGGTCGGCCCACGATCAGCGTGGGCAACCTCACCGTCGGCGGCACGGGCAAGACACCGATGGTCATTGAGGTCGCCCGCCGGCTGCGCGACGCGGGCCGGCAGCCGGCGGTGCTGCTGCGGGGCTACGAGCCGGCGGGCCTAGAGAGCAAGCAGGGCAGCGACGAGGCGGCCGAGCTCCGCGGCTCGCTCGGCGGCGACATCCCGGTGATGGCCAACAGCAGCCGCGTCACCGGCGCGGCCGAGGTGCTCGAGCAGCGGCCCGACGTCGACACGTTCGTCCTCGACGACGGGTTCCAGCACCGCCGGGCGAAGCGCGATCTGGATTTGGTGTTGCTCGACGCGAGTCGGCCGTTCGGGTTTGGGCACTGCCTGCCGCGCGGGCTGATGCGTGAGCCGCCCAAGGCGCTTCGGCGTGCGGACGCGGTGGTCGTCACGCGCTGCAACCGCGCGACGCCCGAGCAGTTGGCCGAGCTCGACGCCCGGGTCGAACAGCTCACGGGCCGCCCGCCGGTCGCCCACTGCCGCCACCGCTGGGCCGAGCTGCGCTGCGGCATCGAGCACCGGCCCGTCGAAAAGCTGGCGGAGAAGACCGTGCTGGGCTGCGCGGGGCTCGCGAACCCGACCGACTTCGAGGCGACGCTGCGGGCGGTAGCGGGGCGGTGTGTCGGGGTGCTCACGTTCCCGGACCACTACCGCTACTCACGTCACGAACTCGGCGGCGTGTTCAACACCGCGGCCGAACGCGGCGCCGACGCCGTGGTCATCACGGAGAAGGACTGGGTCAAGTGGCGGCGGTACGCCGGCGGGGTCAAGTCGCGGGTGCCGGTGTATCGCCCGGTGGTGCAGATGGCGTTTGTCGACGGCGAGGCGGAGTTCGCGGCGTTACTCCGCGAAGCGGCGCCGTGACGCCGATCGTTTCGCGGTCTCGTTTCCATTCACCCTAAAATCTTGTCATGCCGCACGCCGACCTGCTCTCCCTCCTCGACCGCTGGGCCTCGCCGCGGATCGTCGTCGCCGGCGACTTCATGCTCGACCGCACCGCCTACGGCCACGCCGATCGGCTCGCCCCCGATGCGCCCGTCCCCGTCCTCGCCGTCCAACGCACCGAGTCCACGCCCGGCGGCGCGGCCAACGTCGCCCTGGACCTCGCCGCCCTCCGCTGCCACGCCGCCTGCCTCGGCGTCATCGGCGACGACGAGCCCGGCGCGACCCTCTCGCTCGAACTCCAGAACGCCGGCGTCGATACGTCTGGATTGATCGCTTCCGGGGATCGCCCGACAACCGTCAAGCACAACCTCGTCGGCCTCGCCCAGCACCGACACCCGCAGAAGATGTTCCGCCTCGACACCGAGGACAAGTCGCCGATCGACGACGCGACCGTTGCCGAGCTGCTCGACGGGGCCGACGCCCTGCTTGCCGACGCCGATCTGTTGTGTCTCGAGGACTACAACAAGGGCGTGCTCGGCGAAACCGTCTGCCGCGGCCTGATCGAACGCGCCGCCCAACACGGCGTCCCTGTCTTCGTCGACCCCGCCGCCATCGACGACTACACCAAGTACCGCGGCGCGACCTGCATCACGCCCAACCGCACCGAAGCCCGGCTCGCCACCGGCCTCGACGACCCCGCCGACATGGCCCGCCGGCTCAAGGCCGACCTGGGCCTGACCCACGTCGTGCTCACCCTCGACAAGTCCGGTGCGATGCTGCTCGACGACGCCGACGACATGCACGAGGTTCCGACCGTGGCCCGCGCCGTGTACGACGTCACCGGGGCCGGCGACATGGTCCTCGCCGCCCTCGCCGCGGCCCGTGCTCAGGACGCCGCTTGGCTCGACGCCGTCGCTCTCGCCAACGTCGCCGCCGGGCTGGAGGTCGAAAAATCCGGCGTCGTGCCGATCCCCCTCGACGAACTCCTCCTCGCCGTGCTCCGCCTCCATCACGACGAACTGGGCAAGGTCCGCCCCCCGGAAGCGTTGTTTCGAGAACTCGAAGCCCACCGCACGCAGGGCAAATCCATCGTCTTCACCAACGGCTGCTTCGACATCCTCCACGCCGGCCATGTCGCTTACCTCCGCGCCGCGGCCAAGCTCGGCGACCTACTCGTGGTCGCGCTGAACACCGACGATTCGATCACCCGCCTCAAGGGCCCCGACCGCCCGGTCAACCACGAGGCCGACCGTCTGCTCGTCCTCAGCGAGCTCCAGAGCGTCGACTACCTCGTCACCTTCGCCGACGACACACCGTTGTCGTTGATTGATCGCATCAAGCCCGACGTCCTGGCCAAGGGCGCCGACTACACCCGCCAAGAGGTCGTCGGCCACGAGATCGTCGAAGCCCACGGCGGCCGCGTCGCGCTCATCGATCTGGTCGAGGGCCGGTCCACGTCGAATCTCATCCGCAAAATGAGCGGTCAGTCGGCGTCGTGATCCAGAAGGCCTCGCACCTCCGCCAGCGCCGGGTGTCGCGGGCTCAACCGCTCTAACCGATCCAGCATCGCCCGCGCCGCCGCGGCGTCTCCGCCTCGGGCGTACCAACGTGCCGCCGCCGCCGCCACCGACGCCTCCGTCGGCCGGACGTCCAGCGCCAACTCGTACTGCAACCCCGCCAACGCCGCCTGCCCGTTCGCGTCGAACAACTCCGCCACCTGCGCCAGGATCGCGTCCGAAAACCGCAGCCCTGTTGGCAACGCGTTGAGCACCGCCACCGCCTCCATCGGCTCGCCCGCCGCGGCGTAGCGGTTCGCCAGCTTCCGCGCATACGTCGCCCGCAGCGTTAGCGTTTCCGTCCCGCCGGGCAGTTGCGCCAACGCCTTTTCCATCTGTTGGATCGCCAACGAGGCGTCGCCCTCTTGCCCGCGCCCCGCGTACACGTCCGACAGCAACGCGCTCGCCTCGTGGAGCGTGAGCTCCAGCTCTAACGCCCGCAGCAGCACGTTCCGCGCGTCGTCCCAACGCTCGGCCTTTAGATACACGTCCGCCAACGGCAGCAGCAGCCGGGCCTCCCCCGGCGCCGCGCGCACCGCCAACAGGTGGTGCGCCTCGGCCTTCGCCAGGTCCCCCGTCAGCAACGCGGCGCTCCCGGCCAGGTTCTGTAACTCCGCGTCGCCCGGCTCCAACGTCAGTGCCGCGGCGAACTCGCCGTATGCCTCGGCGTTGCGGCCTTGACGCACGTACACCTGCCCCAGCAGCGTCCTCCCCTCACGCATCTCCGGCCGCTGCGCCACGATCGACTCGACGCCGAGGCGGATCGGCTCGACGTCCCGGTCGTTCTCGATCGCCGCCGAGAAACGTGCGGCCAAGTCCTCGAGTTGTTCGCGTGCCGCCTCTTCGGAAAGAAAAGCCGACGTTGGCCGCGTCGACCGGTACACGCCCGTCATCAGCAGCAACACCGCCGCCGTCGCCGCCACGATCCACAGGGTCCGCTTCATCCAACCAACCTATCACACCCCCTACACTCCCGGCATGCTCGAGCTTTCGCGGACCGTTCGTTTCGCGCTGACCCCCGAACCCGCGGCACAAGCCCCGGCCCGGTCCAACACGTTTTCGGCCTGGCCGCCGGTGCGTGGGCTCGGCCGGTACTACGAGCTGCACGTGACCTGCCGCGGCGAGGCCGACCCCGCCACGGGTTACTTCATCAACATCAAACACATCGACACGGCCGTGCGTGACCACGCCCTGCCTGTGCTCCGCGCCGCCATCGCCGACGAACGGGCCGCTGCCGACACGCCGATGGGCGGGCTGATGCGTGACCTCCTCGCGGTGCTCCAACCCGAGCTGGGCCACAGCGTCGCCCGGTTGGGCCTGCAGCTCTCACCGTTCGTCGAACTCGCCGTGCGCGTTCCCGACCCTCAGCTTCACAACGCCTCCTCCGGAAACCCCGGAAACCCCGGAAGCCCCGGAGACCACCCCGTGGACCACGTCATCGTCAAGCAGCAGTACGAGTTCTCCGCCGCGCACCGCCTGCACGTGCCCGACTACACCGAGGAGCAGAACCGCGCGACCTTCGGCAAGTGCAACAACCCCGCCGGCCACGGCCACAACTACCGCGTCGAGGTTGCCGTCCGCGCCCCGATCGACCCGATGGGCCACACCCTCGACATCGCCGCCCTCGACGATGCGGTGGACACGCACGTCATCGACCGCCTCGACCATAAACACCTCAACCACGACGTGCCCGCCTTCGCCGAGCTTAATCCGTCGGTCGAACACATCGTCCGCGTTGTGTGGGACATGCTCGAGGCGGGTTTGGCCCAGGTGCTGCCGAGCGTCACGCTCGACGAGGTCAAGGTCTGGGAGACGGGCAAGACCGCCTGCGCTTACCGTGGCCCGGCGGTGAACGCCTGACAGGCGTTCGACAAGACGTTTGGCGTATCCCGTCGGGCGGTACAATCGTGGGGATGATGCTTTGGCTCCTCGCTCAAGCCGACGGACCGATCGACGACCGGGCGTTGAAGTCGTTGCGGTTCGGGCTGGTGCTGATCGTGCTGATCGGCATCGTGGGGGTGGTGTCGATCCTGCTGATGCTGGGGGCGTGGAAGAACTTCAACCGCCGGCTGTCGGATTTGGAAGCCAAGCGTGACGTCGACCGCGCCGCGTCGTCGGCCGAAGACGTCTGGCGGGTCTCGGCCGAGCGCGTCGGGGTCGAGCCCGGCGGCCGCCGTCTCCCCCCCGCGGCCGCCGCGGCGTTCGACGGTTCGAACCCGGAAGCCGACGTCGACCCCGACGATGACGATGACGGCTACCTCTACGGCAAGGAGTGGAAGCCCGGCGACGACGACGAAGACGACGATGAGGACGAAGACGACCGGGCCTGGTGAGAGTCTCTCGGCGGTTATTGCCGATACATCCCGGTGCGGCGGAAGCTGCGGGGGCTGACTTCGAACGCGCGGCGGAAGGCCTTGGCGAAGTGGCTGGGATCGGGGTAGCCAGCGTCGATGGCGATGGCCTTGATGGGCCGGTCGGTGCCGTGGAGCTGCTGGGCGGCGTAGGCCAGGCGTTGGCGGGCGAGGTAGGCGGCGGGCGGCACCCGCCAGGTCATCGACCAGCGCCGCCGTCGCGCGGTACGCCTGGGCCGAGACGTGGCCGGCGCGGACGGGCGTGGCGGGGTTGAGCAGGCCGAGCGCGACGTCGGCGATCTCGTCGAGCGTGGGTGGGCTGAGCCGGACGACGGGGCCGTGTGTTGCGATGAGCTGGGACATCAGGCGGATCACTTCTCGGCCGTGCAGCACGAGGTAGCCGAAGTCCCAGGCGTGGCCGGGCGCGGTGGTGTAGCGGTGGTCGTGCGGGAACGTCAGGAGCATCGTCTGCCCGGCGTCGACCCGCATCGGCTCGGACTCGAAGACGAGTCGCCCACGCCCGGCGAAGGTGTGCTGGATCAGGGCGAAGGGGGCGGTGCCGCGACGTCGGCCGTCCCAGTCGTAGCCGGGCCCCTCGCGCCGCTCTCGGCCGACGCTGGCGGCCATGGCGTAGAGCGGCACCGTCAGCCGCGGCGGCAGCAGCGTCCGTGTTCGGCCCCGTTCACAACCTTCCCATCGCTTGAGCACAGAAGTACCTGATTTGGCAAATCGGTCTGATTGTAACCAAGAAATTGTGGTTTATGCTCCGCACGGATACGCTTTACCCGAGGACCTTTCGCCATGCCCATCCGCGTCGCCTTCATCGGAGCCGGCTCCGTCGGTTTCACCCGCCGGCTCGCCCAAGACCTCCTGCTCGTCCCCGAACTCCGGGACACCGTCTTCGCCCTACACGACATCGACCGCGACAACCTCGCCATGGTCGCGCAGCTCCTGAAGAAAGACATCAAGGCGAACAAACTACCCGCCAAGGTCACGACCTCGCTCAACCGCCGCAAGGCGCTGGAGGGAGCCGACTACGTCATCAACTGCACCCGCATCGGCGGGCTCGACGCCTTCGCCACCGACATCGACATCCCGCTGAAGTACGGCGTCGACCAGTGCGTCGGCGACACGCTCTGCGCCGGCGGGATTATGTACGGCCAACGCAACATCCCCCAAATCCTTGCGTTCTCCAAAGACGCCCTCGAAGTCGGCAACGCCTCCCGTGACGGCGGCATGCTGCTGCTCAACTACGCCAACCCGATGGCCATGAACACCTGGGCGGCGCTCGATGCGCACGACGCCGGCAAGGGAATCAACACCGTCGGCCTCTGCCACGGCGTCGAGGGCGGCTGGTTCTGGATCGACCGCGTCCTCGCGAATCTGCACGGCGAGGAAGACTTCGGCTGGCACAACTGGGCGAAGTACCACGAACGCACCCAGATCGTCTGCGCCGGGATCAACCACCAGACCTGGTACACCAACGTGCGGTTCAATGGACGCGCCATCGGGGCTGACGAACTGCTCGAAGCCTTCGAGGCCCACCCCCAAGCCAGCGAAACCGAAAAAGTCCGCATCGACGTACTCCGCCGCTTCGGCCACTTCTCCACCGAGTCCAACGGCCACCTGTCCGAGTACCTGCCGTGGTACCGCAAACGGCCCCGGGAAATCAAGAAGTGGATCTCGATGAACGCCTGGATCAACGGCGAGACCGGCGGCTATCTCCGCGTCTGCACCGAAGACCGCAACTGGTTCGAGACCGACTTCCCCAAGTGGCTCGACGAGGCCGGCCAACCCATGGACACGTGGAAACGCTCGACCGAGCACGGCTCGTGGATCATCGAAGCCCTCGAAACCAACCGCATCTATCGCGGCCACTTCAACATCCGCAACCGCGGTGTGATCGCCAACCTGCCGGACGACTGCGTCGTCGAAGCGCCGGGCTACGTGGACCGCACCGGCATCCGGATGTCGTCGGGGATCGAGTTGCCCCAGGCGTGCGCCGCGACCTGCCGGGCATCGATCGACGTGCAGCGTATGAGCAAGGACGCCGCGGTGACCGGTGACGTGACGCTGCTGAAGCAGGCGATGCTGCACGACCCGCTGGTCGGCGCGGTGTGCAACCCCGACGAGGCCTGGCAGATGGCCGACGAGATGCTCGTGGCCCAGCGGAAGTGGCTGCCCAACTACGCCAGGAAGGACGTGGACGCCGCGGCGAAGCGGATGAAGACCCCCGCGGTGAAGACCAAGCCGTGGGCCGGGGCGGCGCGGAAGAAGGTCAAGAGCCTCACCGAGCTGCGCAAGACCGGCGGCAACGTGATGAACGCCGACAAGGGCACCGACCGCGACAAGGGCGCGGGCAAGACGAAACCCAATAAGGCAGGCACCAAGACGAAGGCCAAGGCGGCCGCGTGAAGCTCGAAGCCCTCCGAACGCGGGTGTGCGCCGCCAACCGCCGGCTGGTCACCGAGCGGCTGGTGACGCTGACCTGGGGCAATGTCAGCGGCATCGACCGCGACGCCGGGCTGGTGGCGATCAAGCCCAGCGGCGTGGCGTACGACGACCTGACCCCGGCGTCGATCGTGCTCGTCGATCTGGACGGCCAAGTCGTCGAGGGCGACCTGCGCCCCAGCAGCGACACGCCGACGCACGTCCGGCTGTACCGCGCCTTCGCCGGCGTCGGCGGGATCACCCACACGCACAGCCCCAAAGGCACCGCGTTCGCCCAGGCGCGTCGGCCGATCCCCTGCCTGGGCACCACCCACGCCGACCACTTCGCCCGGCCCGTCCCGGTGACCCGGCCGCTGGACGCCGAGGAAGTGCAAGCCGCCTACGAAGCGAACACCGGCGCGGTGATCGTCGAACGTTTCGAGCGCGACGCCGCGCTCGAAACCGACACGACGCCCGGGGTGCTGGTCGCGGGCCACGCCCCGTTCGCCTGGGGCCAGACGGCGGCCAAGTCGGTCGATAACGCCGTCGCCCTCGAAGCCTGTGCGGCGATGGCGCTCGACACGTTCGCGCTCGCCGGCGGCCCCGCCGCAACGCCTGCGCTTGAGCCGTATGTCCTGGACAAGCACCACCAGCGCAAGCACGGCCCGTCGGCGTACTACGGCCAGCCCGCGAACTGAATCAAATCTCTCTTTTCTCTTCCGCATCCGACTTCGGAGTTTCAAGCCTCATGATCGACCTGTCCGCCTACGAAGTCTGGTTCGTCACCGGCTCCCAACACCTCTACGGCGAAGACGCTTTGCGGCAAGTCGCCGAGCACGCGAGCCAAGTCGCCGCGGCGCTCGACGCATCGGATCACCCCGCGGTGCGGGTCGTCTTCAAGCCCGTGCTCACCGGCCCGCAGGCCATCGCTCAACTCTGCCACGACGCCAACGCCGACCCCCACTGCGTCGGCCTGATCACGTGGATGCACACCTTTTCGCCCGCCAGGATGTGGATCGCCGGGCTCGAGGCCCTCCGCAAGCCGTTGTGCCACCTCCACACCCAGTTCGGCCGGGACCTGCCTTACGCCAGCATCGACATGGACTTCATGAACCTGCACCAGTCGGCCCACGGCGGGCGGGAGTTCGGCCACCTCGGCGCCCGGCTCCGCCTCAAACGCAAAGTCGTCGTCGGCCACTGGGAAGACGCCGAGGTTCGCGATCGGCTCGACGCCTGGACCCGCGCCGCCCTCGCACTAGCCGACCAGCGCACGCTGCGCGTCGCGCGACTCGGCGACAACATGCGCAACGTCGCCGTGACCGAGGGCGACAAGGTCGAGGCCCAACGCGTCTTCGGCTACGAGGTCCACGGATACGGCCTGGGCGACGTCACGAAACACCTCGACACGCTCAGCGACGCCAAGGTCGAGACGCTCTGCGAACAGTACGCCGAGGTGTACGATCTGGCTGACGATCTCAAGCTCGGCGGCGCGAACCACGGCCCGGTCCACGACGCGGCACGCATCGAGCTCGCCCTGCGCCGCTGGCTCGAAGAAGTGGGCGCCGATGCCTTCACCGACACCTTCGAAAACCTCCACGGCCTCAAGCAACTCCCCGGCGTCGCGGCGCAGCGGCTCATGGCTGACGGCTTCGGATTCGCCGCCGAGGGCGACTGGAAGACCGCGGCGCTCTTGCGGGCGATGAAGGTCATGGGCGCCGGCCTTCCGGGAGGCACGAGCTTCATGGAGGACTACACCTACCACCTCTCGCCCGACGGCCCGGCGGTGCTCGGGGCACACATGCTCGAAATCTGCCCGTCCATCGCCGCCCCCGGAAGCAAGGTCAGCCTCGAGATCCACCCGCTGGGCATCGGCGGCAAGGAAGACCCTGCTCGGCTCGTGTTCAACGGCGCGGAAGGCCCGGCGGTCAACGCGTCGGTCGTCGATCTCGGTGACCGCTTCCGGCTGCTGGTCAACCCGGTCAAGGCGGTCGCGCCCGCCGCCGACCTGCCGCACCTGCCCGTCGCCCGCGCCCTCTGGGAGCCCGAGCCCGACCTCAAGACCGCCGCTGCGGCGTGGATCTACGCCGGTGGGGCGCACCACACTGGCTACAGCCTCGCGATCGACGCCGAGCCGCTCGAAGACTTTGCCGAGATGGTCGGCATCGAGTGCGTCGTCATCGACCAAGACACCCGCCTCCGCTCGCTGCGCAAAGAGCTGGCCTACGGCGACGCCTGCTGGCGTTGATACGTCCGCTCAGCGGCCGCCTCGACGTGCCCGCGGCTCAGCGCTTCGCGGGCAACCTCGTCGATGGTCCAACGCATCGTGCCGAACGATGTGAAGAACGCCTCGATCTCGCCGAGTGACGCGGTGCGCAGGTCGGGCAGCGTCACCGGCTCGGCGTTCCACAGCAAGCCAAACGTCGATGGCGGCTCGGCCGCGGGGTCGGGGGTGAGCACCTTGTAGCCCCACGCCGTGGCGGCCCAGCCGTAGCCGGCGAAGGCGTCGTACTGGCGGCGTAACAGCTCGGCCCCGCCGAGCGCTTCGAACTTGGCCCCGAACTCGCCGATCAGGATCGGGGCGTCGAGCTCGCGCTGCCGCGCGGCGAACCAGGGCAACGCTTCGCCGAAGAACGTATCGAAAGTTTCTTGCGTGCGCGGGCTGCCGTACCGGCCGGGGTAGGGGTGGAACGTGAAGCCCACGTGCGTCCAGCCGCGCTCAGCGGGCGAGCCGTAGAACCAAAAGTCGTTGCCGAGCACCGCGGGGGCGAACATCACCGTGTCGGGATCAACCTCGCGGACCGCGCGGACGATTTGATCGATGAGTCGGTTCAATTCGGGCCGGACGTTGCGCTCGAAGTCGGCGTACGGCTCGTTGATCAGGTCGTAGGCCACGACGTTCGGCCGGCCGGCGTAGCGCTCGGCGATGCGTCGCCACAGCCAGACCGTGCGCCGCTGCGCCTCGGCCGAGTCCCACAGGCGGTTGACGCCGTGTCGGCCGGTGTGGTGTTCTCGACTCTGTCGGCCGGGCGTGCCGTGCAGGTCGAGGATCACATACATACCCTCGGCCTCGGCCCACGCGACGACGCGGTCGAGCCAACGCCAAGCGTCGTCCCGTAGTTCCAACACCCGGCCCTCCTGCCCAGGCCCGTCGAGCGCATCCGCGTCGTCCAGCAGCAGGTCGCACAGCAGCGGCACCCGCACCGTGTTGAACCCGAATGACCGCAGGAGTTTCAAATCATCGCGGGTGATCCAGTGCTCCCGGAACCGTTCGACCAACCGCCGCATCTCGGCCTCGCCGAACCGCTCAGCAAGCAGCGCTTCGAGGCCCGCCTGATCCTCGAACTGCGTCTTGGGATAACGCATCATCCAGCGCTCGGCAACCAGCCAGTTGCCGAGGTTCATGCCGCGCAAGGTCACGGGCTGTCCAGACTCAGCTTCCACCAAGGCTATCCCATGAGTGGTCACGGCCGAAAGCAGCGGGACGGTTTCGCCACTCGCCCACTCCCCGATCAGCACACCCCACACGGCGAATAAGATCTTTAATATAAAAGTCTTACGAACGATCC